>JANMST010000267.1:0-6916 GCA_031389635.1 Acidimicrobiia bacterium
GCCTGGTATCGGGCCTTGCCGGCGAGCGCCGAGTCGAGCTGGGCCGGAGAAGTCGTGTAGATGGTCGACCGGTATTGAGTCCCGAGGTCGTTCCCCTGGCGCATGCCCTGGGTCGGGTTGTGTCCCTCCCAGAACTTCTTCAAGAGCTGGTCGTATGGGACGACGGCCGGGTCGTAGACCACCAGGACCACCTCGGCGTGCCCGGTGCGACCGCTGCAGGTTTCTTCATAGGTCGGGTTGGGAGTAACCCCGCCTGCGTATCCGACCGCGGTTGAGTAGACGCCGGGCGTTTGCCAGAAAATCCTCTCGGCTCCCCAGAAGCATCCCAGGCCAAACACTGCGGTTTCGAGGCCGGCCGGAAATGGCGGAACAATGGGATTGCCGTTGACGAAGTGGGTCACCGGCACCCTTATCGCCGTTTCCCGGCCGGGCAGGGCCGTTTCGGGATCGACCAGGTCGGCGGTCTTGCGGAAGTAGCTCATTCTTCGGTTCTCCTTTGCTCAAGATGCTCAACAGATGCCCGGCCCCGAACGTTCCCGGTTAACAGATTGATCGCGCGGGTACTATCGACGCATGGTCAAGTTTCGCAAGCCGACCCAGCGGTCAGGTGACATCATCGACCGCCGGGGCGCTACCGGCGGCCGTCGCGGCGGTGTGGCGATCGGGGCTGGCGGCGGCGGAATTGCCATAATCATCGCGATTCTTTTTGCTGTGTTTAGCGGCGGGGGTGGAGGCGGTGGCCTGGAAGACATTCTCAACCAGCTGCAGCCGGCGACCACGGCTGCCGGCGAAACCAACCCGCTCGATCCGGCGACCGATCCCCAGGCGGACATGGTCGACTTCATGTCGGTGGTCCTGGATGACAACCAGGCTCTCTGGGCGGACATCTTCGCCCAATCCGGACGTCAATATCAGAACGCTGAGCTGGTCCTCTTCACCGGATTCGAAGATTCAGGGTGCGGTGGGGCCGATTCCCGGATGGGTCCTCACTACTGCCCGCTCGATAGTCGCGTCTACCTCGATCTCGAGTTTTTCGAACAGCTCGCTTCCCAGTTCGGGGCCACTGGCGACCTCGCTCCTGCCTATGTGCTCTCCCACGAGATAGGCCACCATGTCCAGAACCTGCTCGGAACCGATGATCAGGTGCGGGAGTTGCAGCAGCAGGACCCGGCCCGGGCCAACGAACTCTCCGTACGGATGGAACTTCAGGCGGACTGCTTTGCCGGGGTCTGGGCCTCAACCGTGTTCGTCGGTCAGCTGGAGACGGGAGAGGACATAGCCCTCGAGCCCGGTGAAATCGCCGAAGCCTTGGAGGCCGCTGCTTCGGTCGGAGACGACCGGATCCAGGAGACGATCAACGGCCGGGTTGACCCCGAATCCTTCACCCACGGCACGTCCGAGCAGCGCCAACGCTGGTTTCAGACGGGCTACGACAGCGGCGGGGATCCCGCCGTCTGCGACACGTTCTCGGGCGCGATCTAGCCCTTTCTGAGTCCGATTGGCCAGACGCCCCCGACCGGCTGGCGGTTAGCCTTCCCCGAGAGTCATGGGCCTCAAATCCAACGGCGGCCGCCGAGCTGCGGCTGCTTCCGTTCTCCTCCTGCTGACGCTGGTGCTGGCACCGTTGGTCGCGTATGCCCAAATCGACAGCTACCAGGTTGATCTGGAACAAGCCGAAGGCGTCAAGGAACAGGCCGACGGGTTAGTGACCGTCGCGTTGGCCAATCGAGCCGAGGTCGAGGCACAGTTGCTCGCCACGCTCGAGAACTATCAAAACCTGGCGTTCCAGCTGTCGTCGGTTTCGGCCGACCTCGCCCGGCTGTCCGACCTCATCGACATGACCGGGGCCGCATTGGTCGCCGCTCGGCAGTCGGTTGATCGACAGGGCGTCGAAGCCTATATGCAGGCGCTTTCCTTGCCGGGCGGAATTGTCTGGAGCTCTGACAGCATCGAGGACGCAATGGTCGCCGAACGCACACTGGCGATCCTGGCCGGCGTGGACGAAGACGAGGCAGCTGCCCTGGCGGTGTCGGAGCGTGACCTGCATGCCCTCGATCAGCAGTATCAGGCGGAGTTTCGGAACGTCGAATCTCTGGCGACTCAGGTTGAGGCCGAGGCAGCCCGTCTCCAGGAGTTGTTCACTCTGGCCGACCTCAACGTCGCCCTGGCCATCGGTGAGGCTCTGGCGGCCGATGCCGCCTACCGGTCGGCGCTCGATGAAGTGGAACAGGCGAGAGCCGCGGAGGAGGAACTGGAGCGGCAGGCCGAGCGAGGCACCACCACGACCGTGACGACTGGTGTGGTGACCTCTTCAACCGGCACCACCGCCCCGGTTTCGACCACCATTTCGGGGGCTATTTCCCGTCCGCTCAAGCCTGCGGTTGAACAATGGCGGTCTCTGGTGGCTTCGTACTTCAACCCTGTCATGGTCGACCAGGCTCTGTCGATCATCCAGTGCGAGAGCCTGGGAGACCCCAACGCCTATAACCCCTACTCGGGAGCATCGGGCCTGTTCCAGTTCATCCCCGGGACCTGGGCGGTCACGTCGGTCAAGGCAGGGTTCGGCGGCTCGAGCGTGTTCGACCCGGAGGCGAACGTCGCGTCAGCGGCCTGGCTTGCTTCCTACTACCAGGCGGCGGGCCTCAACCCGTGGACCCCCTGGCACTGCACTCCCTAGAAGCGGCCCCGAGTTGAGGGTGGCCAGGTTGAGGGTCGCCAGTTGAGGGCGACTTGAACATGTCGGTCCGTCCCGGAGATGGCCGGTTCCCCGGTGCCACCGTCGTCGACGGGGGTGTCAACTTCGCTGTGCATGCGCCGTATGGCGAGTCGGTGGAGGTGTGCCTGTTCGATGAGTCCGGTGAGCGAAGGCTGATCCTCCCGGGTCGGCGAGGAACCGTCCATCACGGCCTCGTGAGCGGGATAGGCCACGGCCAGGAGTACGGCTTCAGGGTCACCGGGCGCTGGGACCCGGCGTCGGGGATCTTCTCGAACCCCGCCAAGCTTCTCCTCGACCCTTATGCCACTTGGATCAATGGTGATCTCGTCGCCAATCCTTCTCTCGTGATTCATCGTCCTCGCAGCGAGGACCGGCCTGATGAGCGGGACAACTCGGAGTTCGTGCCGCGTTCGGTTGTGACGGATTCCAGATTCGATTGGGAGGGGGATCGGGCTCCGCGGATTCCGATGGCCGACACCGTCATCTACGAAACCCATGTCCGCGGCCTGACCATGCGGCACCCATCGGTGCCCAGTGAATTGCGGGGCACCTATTCCGGTCTTGTCGCCGGGCCTGTCGTCGAGCACCTCCGGGCGTTGGGAGTGACGACCATCGACCTCCTTCCAGTCCACGCGACGGCGACTGAGCCCTGGCTGCAACGGCGCGGTCTCGTGAACTACTGGGGCTATTCGACCGCGGGGTACTTCGCGCCCAATCGGCGCTACGCCGCGAGCAATTCTCCCGTTGACGAGTTCAAGCACATGGTGAAGATTCTTCACCGTGAGGGATTCGAAGTGATTCTCGACGTGGTCTACAACCACACGGCCGAAGGGAACCACCAGGGCGCAACCCTCTGCTTCCGGGGCCTCGACAACCCGGGGTTCTACAAGCTCGACCAGACCGATCGGCGCCGGTACGTCAACTGGACCGGGACCGGCAACACAGTTGATCTCACGTCTCCATGGGCGCTGAGGCTGGTCATGGACAGCCTGAGGTATTGGGTTCAGGAGATGCACGTCGACGGGTTTCGATTCGATCTCGCCACAACTCTCGGCCGGGCTCCGGAGCGTTTCGTCGCCGGCGCCCCCTTTTTCCTCGCTGTTCAACAAGACCCGGTTCTCCGCGATGTGAAGCTCATCGCCGAGCCGTGGGACCTCGGGCCCGACTCCTACCAGCTCGGCAACTTTCCGCGAGGGTGGTCAGAGTGGAACGGGCGCTATCGCGACGACCTGCGCGATTTCTGGCGCGGGGTTCCAGGTCTGGCCGACACCATAGCGACGAGGCTCACCGGCAGCTCGGACACCTTTGGTTCGAGAGGCCCACTGACCTCGATCAACTTCGTCACGTCCCACGACGGGTTCACGATGTCCGACCTCGTGTCGTACAACCAGAAGCACAATCAGGCAAACCGCGAGCACAACCACGACGGCGAGTCCCACAACCGCTCGTGGAACTCGGGAGTCGAGGGTCCAACTGACAACGACGGGATCAAGGCGCTAAGAATACGACGGGCAAAAAGCATGCTCGCTTCCCTACTTCTGTCGCAGGGTGTGCCGATGCTGCTCGGCGGCGACGAGCTCGGGAGAACTCAGAAAGGGAACAACAACGCCTACTGCCAGGACAACGAGGTGTCCTGGTACGACTGGGAGCGAATGGACTGGGACACCGTGGCCTTCGTGCAGAAGGTGACCACCCTGCGCCGCAGCCACCACCAGCTGCGGAGACCCCAATTCCCGACCGGCCACTTCCCGACCGGCCGCCGGCGCCCTGACGGTACCGGCGACATCGTGTGGTACACGGCGGCCGGAACTGAGATGACGGAAGGCGACTGGGAAAGCGGATTCGCTCGCTCGCTGGCATTCCTAATCGACGAACCCGACTCGGACGACCCCACCGAGCGGTTTTATTTCATGCTCAACGCCACGGAGGAGCCCATGAATTTCGTGTTGCCGGCCGAGACTTGGGTTCTTGTGCTGACCTCAGGAGAAGCGACCCTGAGTTCAGGAGCGGTTTCGCTCCGGGACTTCTCTATGGCTGTGGCCCGAGGTTCTAGGTCGTAGTTCGAGAGGATCGAGACGAACCGGCGGCGCTGTAAGGAACAGATGCGTTCGGAGTTCGCGCACCCCCCTCGATCTCGCTGCGCTCGATCGGTCCCCCCGCAGGCGGGGGGACAGGGGTTTTGACGTACCACGTACCACGTACCACGTTCCTCACACCGGTTCCGCGATTATTTCCCCTTTGGCTATCGCAACTATTCCTCCGGGGGATACCTCGAATCGTTCACGGTCGCGTTCGGGGTCGACGCCGATGTGGGAGCGAGGAGGCACCATCACGTTCTTGTCGATCACCGTCCGTCGCACCACCGAGTCCTTCCCGATGTGAACATCGTCGAGAAGGATCGAATCTTCGACTCTTGCTCCGGGATCGACTCGCACATTGGGCGACAAGACCGAGTTGCGCACGTAAGCACCTGACAGGATCACTCCGTTGGAGAGGATCGAGTCGGCTACGTGACCTGCACCGTGATCCGCCACCGCCACGACTTTGGCTGGTGGGGCGGTGGTGCTGGCCGTGAAGATAGGCCATTGCTCGTTGTAGAGGTTGAAGATCGGCTCGGTAGCCGTGAGGTCCATATGTGCATCGAAGTAGGAATCGAGCGTTCCCACATCTCGCCAATATCCGCGTTCGCGATCAGTGACGCCAGGCACTTCGTTGTGGGTGAAGTCGTAGACCTCGGCAAATCCCGAGTCGACCATCCGCGGGAGCAGGTTCCCTCCGATGTCGTGCCGGGAACCCTCATCATCAGCGTCGGCGGCTAGTTGGTCGAGCAGCACCTTGGTCGTAAAGATGTAGTTACCCATCGAGGCGAGGACCGAACCAGGATCATCGGGGACCGGTTGGGCGTTGCTCGGCTTTTCACGGAACCGCTCGATCCTGTTGCTAGCCCCTTTTTCGATAACGCCGAACTGGTAGGCCTGGTCGATCGGAACACGGATCCCCGCAACCGTGACTCCGGCACCGGACTCGATGTGTTGGGAGAGCATCTGGGCGGGATCCATCCGGTAGATGTGATCAGCCCCGAATACGAACAGGTAGTCGGGGCTGGCATCCTCGACCAGATTGAGGTTCTGGTAGATGGCGTCAGCCGAGCCGAGGAACCACCTCTGTCCCAACCGCATCTGGGCCGGGACCGAGGTCACATAGTTGCCGAGCAGCGTCGACATCCGCCAGGTTCTCGACACGTGCACGTTGAGCGAATGGCTCTTGTATTGGGTCAGGACCACGATCTGGCGCTGGCCACCGTTCACAAGATTGGATAGCGCAAAATCGATCAGCCGGTAGTGCCCACCGAAAGGTACGGCAGGTTTGGCCCGATCACGGGTCAGCGGCATGAGGCGCTTGCCCTCACCGCCTGCCAGGACGACTGCGAGAACCTTCTTGCGCGGGGGCGTGATGGCCATGCGACGAAACTAGCCGTCCGGAGGGGCGCGGTCGACCACCCGCGCGTACTACCTTCACCTCATGCGCATCGACGTCCTCAGCAAGGAGTACCCCCCGGAGGTCTACGGCGGCGCAGGTGTGCACGTCGCCGAGCTGGTCCGCGCCCTGCGCGTGCTGCCGGACATGGACGCGCGCGTGCGCTGCTTCGGGGCACCGCGCTCCGAGCCCGGCACGACGGCGTACGCCGAGCCCGAGTCGCTCGCCGCGGCCAACGGAGCCATCCGCACGCTCGGCGTGGACCTCGCCATGGTCGACGACTGCGCCGGGGCCGACCTCGTCCACTCGCACACCTGGTACGCCAACATGGCCGGCCACCTCGCCGGCCTCATGCACGGCATCCCGCACGTCGTCAGCGCGCACTCGCTCGAGCCGATGCGGCCGTGGAAGGCCGAGCAGCTCGGCGGCGGCTATGCCCTGTCGAGCTGGGCCGAGCGAACGGCGTACGAGGGCGCGGCGGGGATCGTCGCGGTGAGCGCCGCGATGCGCGACGACGTGCTGCGCAGCTATCCGGCCGTCGACCCTGCCCGCGTGCACGTGGTGCACAACGGCATCGACACCACCCAGTGGTCGCCGGTGCCCAACCCTGACCGGGTCCGTGAGCTCGGCCTCGACCCCGACCGGCCGAGCGTCATCTTCGTCGGCCGGATCACCCGCCAGAAGGGACTGCCGCTGTTCCTCCGCGCGGCCGCCGCGCTGCCC
>JANMST010000306.1:0-1717 GCA_031389635.1 Acidimicrobiia bacterium
CCACGCCAGAAACACCTGGGTCCCGAGCTCCCACTGCAGTAGATGCACCGCGGTCGGCGGAACAAGGGTGGAGGGAGTCAGGATCGGGAAGTCGACGGCACTACTCGCCGACTCCATATCGACCTGATCTCCAGGAGCGAGAATCGTCGGAGGCGGCAGGCCGGAAGTCTCCCCAAACTCGATCCGGATTCCTGCCACCTCGAGCAGATTCGCCACCGCTTGCCGGGCGGATGGAATGAGAACCACGCTCAGAATTACGCCGATTGCGCCAGCCATCCAGGCAACCCGGGGAAGCCAGGTTCGCCCTACCGGCTGTTCGAGTCGGAGGCGCGAAGCGAAGTCCACCGGAGTCGGCCACTCGATTCCATCGGCCAAATCCAGCAGAGCTCCTTCAATGGTTCGCTCAGCCATCCGCGATCCCCACGGTGAGGTGACGAAGCTTCTCCAGAGCACGGGCCGACCTCGACTTGACGGTGCCGGTGGCTATCCCCAGTGCCCGGGCCGTTTCTGCCTCGGTGAGTCCCAGGAAGTACCGGTACTCAATCACGTCTCGGAGGCCTGCTGGCAACAGTTCCAGCGCCTCGAGCAGTTGGCGCCGGTCGTCGCGGCGGACGACCACCGTCTCGGGAGATGGGGCCGCATCCCCCAAGACGGGGTCGGAGGCAAACTTGAGCGCAAGGCCAGCCCGACGCCCGGCGCTGCGACGACGATTGAGGGCCTCGTTCCGCACGATGCGGAGCAGCCATGGTCGGAAGTCGGCTCCAGCTCGAAAGCGACCGAGAGCCCGATAGGCCTTCATGAAGGCAACCTGGGTGGCGTCTTCTGCCTCGAGGGCGTCGCCGAGGACGAGGTAGGCAACCCTCAATGCGATGCCTTGGTAGGCACGGACGAGATCCGTGTAGGCAGACACATCTCCGTTCTTGGCCCGTTCGACCAGGCGTTTTTCATCCAGTGGACGGCCCTCCACCGACAGGTTCATCGCAGATACACCGCCACCACCGGGAAGGTTCCATGGAACCTTTGCCCACCGGCCGGGGTAGTCACGTCCAAAGAGCCGACCAAGGAGTTGTTCATGGCTCGATACCGGATCGCACTTGTCGCCATGCTCGCACTCATGGCGATCCCGATGACGGCCTTCGCCGGAGGTTGGGCAATGGCATCGTTCGACGGAGTCCCCGGAGAGTTCGCGGCAGGTTCCACGTACGACCTCGAATACACCATCCTTCAGCACGGTCAGACCCCTGTCGATGTCGGCAGCAGCCAGGTCCTGATTGTCGATTCCACCGGAGCGGTCACTGCGTTCGACGCGGTGGCCTTGGGACAGCCGGGTCGCTATTCGGTTTCCATCACCTTCCCTGAATCAGGCGCCTGGCAATGGGAGGTGACGATGGGACCGTTCGCGTCCCATCAGATGGGGACCATCGAAGTGAGGGAAGCCACCATCGACTCGGGTGGGGCCGGACCGGTGCTGCGATGGCTCCTGCCGGCGGCACTGTTGCTGGCAATCGGGCTCATCGCCACCCAGGTAGCCGAACTGGCAAATGCGGGTCGCACGAAGGTCCGGGGACAAGGCCAACCGGTCCGTGCGGACTGATCTAATCAAGCTCTGGTTGACGGTGGCGCTGGCCGGCGTCCTGGCGAGCGCCACCGTCGCGGTCTACCGGACCCCAACCGAGCAGACCATGGGTGCCGCCTCGGTGTCGGGGGCCTTGCTGTT
>JANMST010000323.1:0-6924 GCA_031389635.1 Acidimicrobiia bacterium
AGCCTTGTTCTTGTGACGGTTGACCTACCGCAGAGGGGGTAAACCGTCACAAGAAGGGTTCTTAGTCGCCCCAGTAGCGTTGTTCGCGCCAGGGGTCGCCGTACATGTGGTAGCCGTTGCGTTCCCAAAAGCCGGGGGTGTCGTGGTCGAGGAAGCGAAGGCCCCGCACCCACTTCACCGATTTCCAGAAATAGAGATGAGGCACCACCAGTCGCAGCGGCCAACCATGGTCCGGTTCGAGCGGATCGCCTCCGAAGGTGTGAGCGAAGAGGTTCTCGGGCCGAACAAAGTCGGCGATCGGGATGTTGGCGGTGAATCCCTGTTCGGCCAGCACCACGACGTGGCTGGAGCCGGGTGGAGGACTGAGTCGCGCCATCACCTCGGTAACCGCCACACCTCGCCAGATCGTGTCGAGCTTCGACCACTTGGTGACGCAATGAATGTCGAACGTGCGCTCGGTCTGGGGCAGGTCGAGCATTTCCTGATACGACCAGGTGACGGGTTCACCGGCCAACCCTTCGACTCGAAAGTCCCACTTCGTGAGCTGGACCTTAGGCGTGACCCCGGCGTGCAAGACGGGGAATCGATCCGTCACGTACTGACCGGGAGGCACCCGGGAGGCGTCGACGCCGCTCTCGGTCAGCTCTGCCTTTCTGCGACTCAGGAAGGACATGCCAAGGGAGGCTAATCCCCTTATCCGCCAATAGCCCCACCCGAATCCAGCAGATCGCCCGCCCACTCGAAGAGGAAGAAAAGTGCCGCGATACCTACCAGCGAGCCGAGCACGATCAGCACCACCCTTTGCCACCGCTTCACGCCGCCACCGCTTCCACATACTCCAGATTGGGGCCGTCGATCAGCTCGGCCTGGATGATGAGCCGCTCCGCGGCCGAGAACCGCGGATGACATGTGGTCAGGGTCAACCAGGCGCCGTCAATGTTGTCGGTGACCCAGACGTCGGTCGGTGCCACGATCAGGATTTCACGAACCGAGTAGGTGCTGATCCCGAGGGCCGTCTCGACCTCGATCTCGTCCCCGACTACCAGCAGATCCAGCTCGTAGAACGGACGACCATACGTGGTGCGGTGCCCGCTGATCACGGCGTTCCCAGGCTGACCAGGCAGAGGCGTGCCCGGCATATGGCCCGGGCCCAACTTGAGTGTCGTCCGGTCGACCCCCTCGAAGACGACCGCGTCTAGGGCGATGCGGTCGATGATCAGACGGGCGAAAGGCTCACCGACGGGAACTTCCGGTTCGACTATCAGTTCAGGCAGCTCGGCAACCTGAACCGTGGTTGTCGTGTTCGAAGGGGCCGTAGTGCTCGGTGACTTCAGATCGTCACGGCGTTGAGCCAGAACGACAACGAGTTCGTCGGCCGCCGCAGCCTGCGACCGGGAGTTGATGAAGTCGGTGACAAACAGCTGATAAAAGAGAAAAAGAGCGATCAGCAGACCGATCCCGAGCAGGGTTCGTCCCGTGATTGCTAGATATCTGGATTGCTTACCGGCCGCCACCAGCTCAGGCTAACCCGGCCCTGGTTAAACAACCATGGGTCACCGGCCGGTCCATCGAGGCGCTCGTTTCTCCATGAACGCGGCCACGCCCTCCCGAGAATCCTCGGTCAGGGCGACGGCGGTGAGGCCGGCCTGGAGATGGTCAAGGGCGGCGTCCACGTTGAGACCCACCACATTGTCGAAGGCATCGCGGCCGAGCATCATCACCGCCGGGCTCTTGGCGGCGAGGCCGCTGACGATCTCATCGACGGCGGGATCGAGTTCGGCCCTGGTCACCACACGGGAAACCGCTCCCAGCCTGAGGGCCTCGCCGGGACTGATGATCCGGCCGGTCATCATCAACTCCAGGACGGCCTTGGCCGGCATCGCTCGCAGGAGCGGGACAGTGATCATCATCGGCCAGAGCCCCACGTCGATCTCCGGAGTGCCGAGCTTGGCATCGTCGACACAGACAGTGATGTCGCATGCCACCGCCAGCCCGAACCCACCGGCCAAGGCGTGCCCGTTCACTCGGGCGACGGTCGGCTTGCCTCCTCGCCACATCGCCCGGAAGAGGTCGGCCAGAACCCCCCGATCGCGGTGGAGACCCACAGGATCGTTGACGAATCCGGACGAGAGGTCGCCCCCGGCCGAGAACGCCTGCTCCCCGGCTCCTGTATAGACAATCACTTTGACCGCGGAGTCACCGTGGGCCGTCCGGGTGTGGGTGAGCAGTTCTGCCATCGTCGCCGTCGACAAAGGATTGCGGCGCTCAGGGTCGTCGATTGTGATCGTCGCGCGATCCCCGGCGGTTTCATATCGCACCATCGGGCTCAGTTTCCTCCATGTGATACCGTCGGCCCATGCTATGGCTGGCGATGGTCCTCTTCTTATCTATGACTATCGCGATTCTGCGCGGGGGACGAATGGTCAACCTGGGGGATATCCACCTCAACCACTGGTGGCTGCTTCCGCTCGGTTTCGTCCTGCAGATCGGCGCCCAGTTCGTCCCGAGCTCGGCCGTCACTTGGGGAGTGGCGCTGATCTTGTCGAGCTACGTCCCCTTGCTCCTGCTGGTCATCATCAACCGTGACCGCCCCGGCCTCTGGCTCGCCGGTCTCGGCATCCTGATGAACTTTGTCGTCATCGCCCTCAACGCCGGCATGCCGGTGCTCGCTGAAGCCGCCGAAGTCGCTTCCGGGTTTGCGCCCGGGGTCCCGGTGATCGCCGAAAGCTTCAAGCACGTGGTGCTCAACGAAACCTCGAGGCTGGTCTTTCTGGCCGACGTGATTCCCATCAGGATCGCCAACTACGGGCAGGTCCTGTCGCTCGGCGATGTGTTCCTGGCCGTGGGTCTGGGGCGTTTTGTCGAGTTCGAACTGCGGCGCCCCATTCGCTGGTTCAAGCGGGGGGCCCGCGCTCAGGCCGGGTCTGCCTCTCGCTATTGATGACAACGCCTGATCTGGAACCAACGGACCGGAACTTGCCAACGACTCAGGAGAGTTTTCTGGTCGATTTCGGATAGGTCGAAACCGGATGGTTGCCCGAAGGCGATGGGCCCGGGCCTGAGTGATTGGAACCCGGATGGACCGACCCGGGATTGAAAGCCCCCCGCCGCTCGAGCACCCTTCGCATCGACGCCACGACGTAGGGGTCGAAGTCGTACGCAGCACCCTGATGGAGCACCTCGATCGCCTGCAGCGCAGAGAGTTCGCGCTCGACGACGAGATGGTCGTAGGCACTCGTCGCTCGGACGATCTTCGAGATCGTCGAGATGGCCGGATCGGTCAGCTCACCCGGTTTGCGATAGGGTTCGTGCAGGCGCCGAACATGATCGGCGATTCGCTCCAGGTAGGGAGCCTGAGAGATGATCTCGGCTCCCCAGCGGGCGATGTCGTCGTCGGTGTAACCGACCCTGATGATGGCCGGTTCGGTCAGAGTGATCCGTCCGATGTCGTGCATTAAGGCGGCGTATTCGAGTTCGTCGATGTTGGAGCGGGTCAGGCCCAGCTCGTGGCCGACCGCCAGTGCCAGATTGGCGGTCCTGTCGGCGTGGCCCTCCTCACCCAGACCCGCAACCTCGGGGATCCTGGCCAGCGCTCTGATCGTCTGCCGGTAGGTGCGCTTGATCTGCTGAAAGCGGGCAAAGGCCGAATGGGCAAAGATGAATGGCAGTCCCGCCACCCCCAAGGCCAGCCAACTGAGGGTCCGGTAGCTCAACCCGAAGAGCGCCCCGGTTGCCACGAGGCTCACGAACACGTTGGAGTCGACGGTCAGGCCTGCGGCAAGCGTGTGCCACCGGAAGTCGCCCTGCTCCTCGAAATGGATCCAGATCAAGGTGTCGACTAGGAGCCAGATCGCAGCTGCGATCACCAGGGGGACAAGAACCCTCCACCCGTCCTCGATCATCTGCACTATCTCTGATCGGAGAATCAGATTGAAGACGATCGCATAGACCGTCATTCCGACGAGAGAGCGGAAGGCAGACGAGTCGGCCTTCGAAGTCGGCCTGATCGAGAAAATGAGGCCGCCGATTGCCATGCCGGCCCCATAGACCACCAATACCGACGGCAGGTCGACCTGATTGCCTTCGACAAGGAAGATGGGCGCGGCCACCCCGATCGCCACCGGCAATCCGAATCGGCGACCGTTGGTCGACGGAACCCCGAGCTGTGCTCCAGCCGCCAGGCCGAAGATCCCGAGGACGATGTACAGCAACGGCGAGGATACAAACGGCAGCGCCAGCGCCGCCATCGTGGCCCCGAGCACCGAAGGCGTCAGCCGCTGCCACACCGCCTCGGTGGCTACTTCAGACTGCCTCATCCACCACCTGCTGCTCGGCCAGACGACGGGCCAGTTCTTCATCGTCGAGGTTGCGAGATCCGTAGGTCTCTCCCACCTTCTGGAGACCCCGTTCGAGAGCGTCGATGACGTCGGGATGGAATTGGGTGCCGGCGTGCTGGCGCAACTCCTCGATGGCGAACGCCTGGGTCAGGGCCATCCGGTAGCTGCGAGTTGAGGTCATTGCATCGAAGGCGTCGGCCACGGCCAGAATGCAGCTCTCGAGGCTCGGCTGGGTACCGGATCGATGTCCTCTTCCCCCGTATCCGGATCCGTCGTAGTGCGAGTGATGGCTCGATGCGATGTCGACCATCGGCTCAAGGAACTCCACCTCGGCCAGGATCTCCTCGACCAGGTGGGCGTGGGCCTTCATGTCCAGGTACTCGTCGGCCGACAGTCGCCCCTTCTTCCGGATGAGCTCGCCGGGCACTGCCAGCTTCCCGACGTCGTGTATCAGGGCAGCCCAGCGGAGGCGCTCCAGCTGAGTGCCGGAAAAAGAGAGTTCCTGTCCGGTGAGTTGTGCAAAGTACGCCACCCGTTCGGTATGACCCCTGGTGTAAAGATCCTTAGCCTCGAGGGCCTTTACGAAACCGCGCAACGTCGCTTCGTGCGCCTCACGAAGTTGTGCGTATGAAGAGAGAGAAAGGTGACCGATGAGGTAAACGACGAGGATGAGGGGGGTGACCGCAGGATCGCCCCGCGAGGCGACGAAAACGATCGTCAGCCCGAGGAGAGCCCCAAGAATTCCCATGGTCAGAAGGGAACCAACGAAGAGAGACATTCTCGACCACGGGACAACATCGTGGGTCCGGTAGACGTAGCCGACAGCAAACCGCACCAACTGCCAGTTGATGAGGGTGTAGACCGCCGACGCCACCACGCCGGCGACCACAATTCGCGCCACATCCCTCCGGCTAGCGAATCCGACATCCTTCAGCATGACGTCGAGAACGAATCCGGCCGCACCGGCCGAGACGATCAACTGTCCCATGTTGGC
This sequence comes from Acidimicrobiia bacterium, assembly GCA_031389635.1. Lineage (GTDB taxonomy): Bacteria > Actinomycetota > Acidimicrobiia > Spongiisociales > ZC4RG35 > DATEEG01. The sequence goes on from JANMST010000323.1 coordinate 5,332, forward strand.
CATCGGTTGGAACCAGCGCCGATGGCGGAGATCGTCGGGCAGCAACGGACCCAGAGCTGCAATGGTCGCCAGCCCCAAGGCGGCCGAGTTTCCGTCGAGGGCGAACACGATCCCGGCGGTCAGGACGACCATGACCGAGGAACTCTGGAACATCCGATCGTTGACCTCGACCGAGTTGTATTCGAGGACCGCAAAGGCGATGGCAAACAGGACCCATCGGTAGAACGTCGGAAAGCGACCGTCGAAGACGGCGGATGCAGCGAGCACGCCGAGGCCGGCCAACACGTAACCGGTGGCGAGCACGAATCGTCGTCGAGCGAGACCTGTCATCTGATTTGGGGTCCTGGGGTTTAGCGCGCAGTTCTTAGCGCCGCTGTTTTAGCGATGGGGGGCGGGGAACCGGCGACAATCCCTTCAGCCGATCTTCATAGAGGCAGAACCAGCAACGATCAATGCCGTCAGGCTTCCCAGAGCAGCAACGATCCGAACGATCTTGCCCTTCATGCGATCACCAGTTTCGTTTTAGGTTCACCGTGGCCGCTAACTACCAGGTGGACCCGATCCGCTCCGCTGGGGTGATTAAACAAATGGCCTCAGGGCGTGTCGCCGGGGTTCCCCCGCGCGTTCCCGGTTTTATCCGGGAACTTTTGTTGTCAAGTAAAGGCCCTTCTTGCCGGGCGGACTTGCGACCGTACCGGCAACCCAAAGACTCTGCCCAACAGGACCGTATATATTACAAGCCAGCGGTGGGGCCAACAAGGCCGCTTGGTCTTGCTCTACCACCCACCTCACACCGTAACACTTTCAGTGACACTTCACCACCGTCCGCGGCAGCTACGCTTCGAATTGTGAACCTTCGTGACTTCGAAGAGAAGGTCCGTCGATTGCCCGGGGTCGAAGCTGCCCGGGTCGTCACCGAAGGCGGAGCGGTAACCGAGGTCCATGTCCTCACCGGCATGAGCAAAGCGGCCAAGCAAGTAGTTCGAGACGTACAGAGCCTGGCCCAGGCGGTGTTCGGCCTCGCCATCGATCGAAGGGTTGTCTCGGTTGTGCAACTTCCGGATCCAGACCTTGCCCAGGGGGACCGTCCGGTCATAGTCGATGTCTCCGAGCAGATGGATGGCAACCACACCAAGGTCGTGGTCACCCTCGGGTGGCAAGGCGACACTCTCATCGGCGAAGTGGCGGGAGCCGCCGCTAATACAACCCGCAACCGGTTGGTCGCCGAGGCGACGATCGAGGCCCTCCAGCAAGCTCTGCAGGAGACCACCGCCATCGGGGTCGCCGCCGTCGATCTGCCCGTCCTCGGCTCGAGGTCGGTGGCGATAGCCCAGGTCGTCATGGTCACCGAAGGCGCGGAGAGGCTCATGGTCGGCTCGGCGCTGGTTGACGGGGAAAGCAGCCGGGCAGTCGTGCGAGCAGTACTCGACGCCCTCAATCGACACATCCCTGAACTTCGCCGCTGAGGTGGAGTCGCTTCGCAGTCACGCCCTCCACGGCTATGGGGCAGCCGCTGCCACCCCACACGTCCTGGCGACCCAGGCCGCCATGGCCATGATCGCGGCAGGTGGAAACGCAGCCGATGCCGCCGTC
>JANMST010000156.1:0-1671 GCA_031389635.1 Acidimicrobiia bacterium
GGATTCTCGGATCACCAACCCCGATGGTTCGGTGGTCTTCGAGGTACTCGATGCCGAAGTGCCGTCATCGTGGTCGCAGGTGGCAACCGACATCGTTGTGTCCAAGTACTTCCGCAAAGCCGGCGTCCCCCAGACCGACGCCGACGGCAAGCCCGTCCTCGATGGCGACAGCAATCCGGTGCTCGGCTCCGAGACTTCGGGCCGCCAGGTCTTCGACCGCCTCGCCACCACCTGGCGCTGGTGGGGCGAGAAGCACGGTTACTTCGCGACTCCGGCCGATGCCCAGGCTTTTGAGGACGAGCTCAAGTTCATGCTGGCGAGTCAGATCGCGGCACCAAACTCTCCGCAGTGGTTCAACACCGGTCTCAATAACGCCTACCGGCTGACTGGGCCTGCCCAGGGTTTCTGGTACGTCGATCCCGACACGGAGAAGCTCGTTGCCTCGCCGGACTCGTACACCCGTCCAGCCCCGCATGCCTGCTTTATCGCATCGGTCTCCGACGATCTCGTCAGCCCCGGCGGGATCATGGACCTGTGGATGCGTGAGGCGCGGATCTTCAAGTTCGGAAGCGGCATCGGCTCGAATTTCTCCGACATTCGTGGCTCTGAGGAGCCCCTCTCCGGAGGCGGCAAGTCTTCGGGCGTCATGAGCTTCCTCAAGATCGGAGATGCCGCCGCCGGTGCAATCCGCTCGGGGGGCACCACGAGGCGGGCCGCCAAGATGGTCATTCTCGACCTCGACCATCCCGATATCGAGGAGTTCATCGATTGGAAGAAGAAGGAGGAGGAGAAAGCCAAGGTCCTCATCCAGTACGGCGGCTATCCGTCCGACTTCAATGGCGAGGCCTACGCCACCGTCTCCGGTCAGAACTCCAACAACTCCGTCCGTGTACCCAACGACTTCATCAAGGCGGTAGAGGATGACGGTGACTGGCACCTGACCGAGCGCACCTCAGGCAAGGTTCGCAAGGTTGTAAAGGCGCGCAAGCTCTGGCGTCAGATTGCCGAAGCTGCCTGGGCCTGTGCCGACCCAGGAGTCCAGTTCGACACCATCATCAACGACTGGCACACGTCTCCGGCAGGCGGCCGTATTCGGGCATCTAACCCATGTTCGGAGTACCTCCACCTCGACAACACCGCTTGCAACCTCGCCTCGATCAACCTTGTGAAGTTTCTCGATGACGAGACCGGCGTTATCGACGTCGACGGCTATCAGCACGCCATCCGTCTCTGGACGATTGTCCTCGAGATCTCCGTCACGATGGCCCACTTCCCGTCGGAGGAAATCGCGCAGGGGTCATACGACTACCGCACCCTCGGGCTCGGATACGCCAATCTCGGATCACTACTCATGCGACTCGGGCTGCCCTACGACTCAGATGAGGGTCGAGCGATTGCTGGCGGACTGACCTCGATCCTGAGCGGCTACGCCTATGCGACCTCCTCCGAGATGGCCTCGGTAGTGGGGCCGTTCCCCAAGTTCGCCGATAACCGTGAAGCGATGCTGCGAGTCATCCGCAACCATCGCCGAGCCGCTTATGCAACCAAGCAGAACGAGTACGAGGCGGTCTCCCATTTCGTGATGGGCATCGACCCCAACCTCTGCCCGGCCAACCTATTGGACGCCGCCCGGAGCGCCTGGGAGGAAGCCGTGACGATCCACCGCCGCCC
>JANMST010000328.1:0-7428 GCA_031389635.1 Acidimicrobiia bacterium
CGATCCCGGTCAGGTCGATGACCTCGGGGCCAGTGATCTCGCCCGTCGGATCGCTCGCAAACTTGAGGAAGACCTCCAGTACCCCGGCCAGATCCAGGTGACAGTCATCCGGGAGTTCCGCGCATCGGATCACGCCCGCTAGCTGCTAATTGGCAGCCACAATGGGTCACTCGAATGTCTGAAACGGTATTGCTCGCACCACCGGCTCGAAAGGTCGGCTCACAGCGCCAGCCGACGCGGGTTGGGCAGCGGTACTTCCTTCGGACCTTCGGTTGCCAGATGAACGAGCACGATTCAGAGCGGATCGCCGGGATGTTCGTGGCCGATGGCATGACCGCCACCAATGATCTCGAATCGGCCGATGTGATGTTCATCAACACGTGCACGATTCGAGAGGCGGCCGACAACCGTATGTACGGCAATCTCGGCCAGCTCAAGGAATGGAAGGATCGCCACCCTGACGCGCTGCTGGTCGTCGGGGGATGTGCCGCTCAGAAGGATCGCGACCTGGTTCGAGAGCGGGCGCCGTGGGTGGACGTCGTGATGGGCACCAACAACCTCGACCGCGTCCTCGACCTCATCGACTATGCCCAGGCTTGGGGTGGGGTCACCGAGGTGGTCGACGAGCTCGAGGCGATGCCCTCGTCCCTCCCGGTCCGCCGGGAACTCGAGCATTCGGCCTGGGTCTCGATCCAGGTCGGGTGTAACAACAGCTGCACGTTCTGCATCGTTCCGGCGGTGCGCGGCCCCGAGGTCAGCCGCCGGCCCGGCGACATCCTCAGAGAGGTGAGTGGCCTCGCCGCCGAAGGCGTCGTCGAGATAACGCTCCTGGGCCAGAACGTCGATACTTACGGCCGCGACCTCGCTCTCGACGGCAAGCGCCGCCCCTTGTTCGCCGAACTCCTCCGCCAGGTCGGCTCGGTCGAAGGGATCCGGCGGGTCCGGTTTACGAGCCCCCACCCCGCCGACTTCAAGCCGGAAGTGGCGGCGGCCATGGCAGAAACGCCCGCTGTATGCGAACAACTCCACCTTCCGCTCCAGTCGGGATCGGATCGGATCCTGGCGGCCATGCATCGTGGCTACAACACCGCCCGCTACCGGGAGAAGCTCGCCCTGGCGCGTCGCGAGATCCCCGGGCTCTCGGTGTCGACCGACATCATCGTGGGTTTCCCGGGCGAGACGGAAGAAGATTTCGCCGCCACTCTCGCCTTAATGGCGGAGGAGCGTTTCGACCAGGCATTCATGTTCATCTTCTCGCCCCGGCCCGGCACCAGGGCCGCCGAGATGGCCGATCGGTTCGTTCCCCACGACGTGATCCAGGAGCGTTTCGACCGGCTGGTGGCTCTGCAGAATCAAATCTCCCTCGAGTTGAACCTGGCGATGGTCGGCCAGGTGGTCGAGGTTCTGGCCGAGGGTCCTTCGAGAAAGGATCAGGAAGTCGCTACGACCAGGACCCGGGGAGGCAAGCTCGTGCACGTTCGAGGCTGCTACCGGCCAGGGACCTTCCTCGATGTGCTTGTCGCCAGCGCAGCTCCTCACCACTTGATCGGACAGCCGGTCTGACCCGGCTCGTCGCCATCCTCGGCCCGACCGCTGCCGGAAAGAGCGAGATAGCGATGCGTGTGGCCGAGAAGTTCGGCGCGCCAATCCTGTCGGTCGACAGCATGCAGGTATATAGGGGGATGGACATCGGCACGGCCAAGCCTTCCTGGTCGGACCGCGAACGGGTGCGTCACTACATGATCGACGTGGTCGAACCGGAGCATCCCTACACCGCCGCCGAATTCCAGCGCGAGGCGAGGACCCTGATCATGAGCGATCGTCACCCTCTATTGGTCATTGCCGGTGGCTCCGGTCTGCACTTTCGATCGGTCGTCGACCCGCTCAATTTTCCACCCCACGACCGCCAGGTGCGATCGGACATGGAGGCAGTGGCCGATCCGGTGGATGCGCTGCTCGAGGTCGATCCTCGGGCGGGGGAGTTCGTCGACCTCTTCAATCCCCGTCGGGTAGTGCGTGCGCTCGAGGTCTGGCACCTCACCGGGCTTACACCCAGCGCCCGGTCGATGGCAGAGGAAGCCATGGCCGTGCAGGACTACGAGCCGCTGTATGAGTTCAGGGCAGCAGGCCTCGACCCCGGGCAAGGGATCGAGGCCCGGATCGTCTCCCGGATCGAAGGAATGAAGGAAGCAGGCCTGCTCGACGAAGTGGTGCGCCTGCGGGGGCGGCTCGGCCCCAGCGCCGCCGCGGCCGTGGGGTATCGGCAGCTGACGCAGGTGATGGAAGGGCGCCTCGACGAGGAGGATGCCTGGTCGCAGGTGAGGGCGGAAACCCTCGCCCTCGCCAAGAGACAGCGCACCTTCTTCCGCCGGGATCCCAGGATCCAGTGGGTACCCTGGCAAGACGCGGTCGACGACCGACTGGCGGCGGTGCGAGCGGCCCTGGAGCTTTGATGCAATTCACCAAGATGGAAGGCCTCGGAAACGACTTTGTCGTCGTGGACGGGTCGGTCGAGGTCACCCCGGACCTGGTTCGGCGGCTGGCCGATCGTCGCCGCGGGGTCGGTGCCGACGGCGTTCTCCAGGTCACGGTCGACGGTGGCCTCGTCCGGATGGGATATTGGAACGCCGATGGGAGCGTTGCCGAAATGTGCGGCAACGGCCTGCGTTGCGTGGCTCGTTACGCCGTCGATCGGGGACTCGTCGACAGTTCTACCTTCACGATCATGACGGCGGTGGGGGAGCGTCGCGTCATTGTTGAAGACGAGCCCCGGGTCGAGTTGGGACCGCCTGAGGTGGGTGCGAGTTTCGAACACGAAGGCTGGACGCTGCATCGTGTAGGAATAGGCAATCCGCACGCCGTTACCTTCGTGCTCGACCTCTCGACGGCACCCGTGGCCGAACTCGGTTCCGAGTTGGAGAGGCTCACTCCGGGAGGCATCAACGTCGAGTTCGTTCGGGTAGTCGATCGCAACAGGATCGAGATGAGGGTGTGGGAACGAGGGATCGGGGAGACCATGGCCTGTGGCAGCGGCATGGTCGCCGCCGCAGCCGCCTCTCACCAGCTCGGTTTCACCGAGTCCGACGTGATCGTCAGGGTCCCCGGCGGCGAGGGGATGGTCAAACTGGACGGCTCCACCTCGTGGCTGGTTGGTCCGGTCAGCTATGCGTTCAGCGGCGAGACATCCCAGTGATCAATGCGACTGTGATCATAGCGAGCGGATCACGCTGACTACTCGTCCGATGACCTCCACGCCGGAGGCATAGGCGATCGGTTGCAGAGCCGGGTTGGCCGGCTCCAGGATCACTTGGGTTCCTGTGCGCCGCAGCCTCTTTACCGTGGCTTCCTCACCGTCGATCAGCGCCGCGACTATCTCACCGTTCGATGGTGATCCGCCGCGCTCGATGACGACGAGGTCGCCGTCGAGGATTCCGGCCTCGATCATCGAATCGCCTTTGACCTTGAGCATGAAGACCGGGCCGCGGCCGACAAGCGAAGCCGGGAGTTGATAGACGTCCTCGACGTCTTCGGTGGCGAGGATCGGCGAGCCGGCGGCAATCCGTCCCAACAGCGGCACGTCCCGCATGGTGGCTTGGCGGCTTGTCTTCGGCCGTGATGCCCTCGTGTTGTGAGGATCGAGGACTTCGATGGCTCGTGGTTTGGAAGGGTCACGCCGCAGCAGCCCGGCCTTGACGAGGGCCGAAAGGTGGCTGTGGACGGTCGAGGGCGATGAGAGGCCGATTGCCTCGCCGATTTCCCTGACCGACGGGGGATAGCCACGTTCGGTCACCTTCTCCTTGATGAAGGTCAGCACCTGGAGTTGGCGCTCGCTCAAGTCGCCGAATTGGCTCCCTGATGGGGATCTTGACTTGCTGCCGCCTGCTTTGGTCGGGCTCATCCTTCCGAAACCTCCGAACTGGTGTTCTACCAACCATAGCTCCCGTGTCGCCTGAAACCAAACATCTGTTCGCCTGAGGGTCGTTTTTCAGTTAGCTTGACAATCGAACAGATGTTCGTCTACCGTGTCGAACGTCAGTTCGGATTGTGTCACACCCTTTGGATACGGTCCGATAGCCGAGTGGGTCAAGCCAGACGGAGCAATCCGGATAGCCCAACCAGGAGGCGCAGACACAGACACAGATGTTCCCTCGGGGTTCCACAGCCCGAAGGGACGACAGGCACGGAGGTAGGAGGAAGATGATGTCGCACCGCAAACAGTTGCTAACCCTCAGGCTGCTGGTCCTCCACATGGCGGTCGGCGCAGTCTTCCTCCTTCTCTCCGGCCGAGTTGCGGCTTCGACCCCGGACGCCGAACCGGTCAGCTACCGGGTTCTACAGGGTGACACCCTCTGGGCGATCGCCGGCACGATGGCGGAGCCCAGCGAGGACGTCCGGTCTGTGATTGGCCGGATCAAAGAGTTGAACGACCTGAGTTCAAGCTCGATTCAGCAGGGACAGGTATTGCTTCTGCCAGCGGCATGACTACCGCCGGCCGGTACCCTGCGGCCATGCGCTGTCCGATGTGTGGAGTCGAGGACACCCGCGTCATCGACAGTCGTCCCGGCGATCAGGGAACAACTATCCGCCGGCGCCGGGCATGCGCCGGGTGCGGTCATCGTTTCACCACCTACGAGCGGGGCGTTCCTGTGCTGCTGGTTAGAAAGCGAAGCGGCCGTCTGGAACCCTTCTCGCCTCAGAAACTCCATCGAGGGGTGGAGGCTGCCCTCGCCGACCGACCGGTCTCGCCGTCGGCACTCGCCGAATTGCTCGACGATGTGGAGGCGGCCGCCACCAGCCACGGTGGGCCGATGCCTTCGGAGTCCATCGGGCGCCTGGTCCTCGACGGCCTGCGAATCCTCGACGAGGTGGCCTATCTGCGCTTCGCCTCGGTCTACAAGGACTTTCAGGGGGCGGGCGACTTCGGTCGGGAAGTAGCGGCCCTCGAAGGTGGCTCAGCCAGAGATGCTCGTGAGATCGGAGAGGATCCGGCCCCTCTCGGTGCCGGCGTCGTCAAACAGTCCTGACAGTAGGTCTTCACCGGACTGGGCGAGCAACGCGAGTTGACCGTCGAGGTCGGCCACGGCCGCCTCTGCGGTGGACAGGTCGCCCAGGGCGAGTGAGTCCAGGTAGCGAACCCGCCAGGACTCGAGACCCTCGACGAAACCGCGCACCTGATCGACATGGACCCCAAGCTCGTTAGAGGTCGGCAACGACTCGACCATATCGATCAACTGGGTCTGCCACGTAGCTACCGCAGCCGCCGCGGCAGTCGGGTCGACGACTCCGACGAGGTCGGGACTGTTCCAGAGCGGGTTGAGCACGAGGCGGTAATTGAGCGCATCGCCGACGGAGGACTCGAGAGCCAGGGACCGCTCGGCCAGGGCCGCCGCCGACTGCCGGAGGACCTGCTGGTCGGTTTCATCACCAAGCAGCGCCGCTGCATCGAAGAGGTCCCGCGCAGCTGTATCCACCGAGATGAGAACCGAGGTCGCTTCGGCCACGTCGGTGGTCACGTTTGCCAACACCGGTTCGAGTCCCGCCAGGGCGATCCCGAGTTGAGTCGACGCGGTGGCGAGAGTGCTCTCTTGGAGCGCGGCTTGCTCGGCTGGGGCCCGGAGAAGGTTGACGGTGATGACGGCCACGGCCAGGAGGGTGATCGACAGTACGGCGATCGTCGTCATCGAGAACCGGCCTTTGCCGAGCTTGGAACGAGCGATCACGTGGGGTTTCCAGCTCGTCAGGTCGATGTCGGGGATGAGCTGGCGGCCTCCCTGGGGTGGTGGAACCGGTGCGGCCTCAGCCGGGTAGGAGGTCGGCATCGAACCCATGGTCACGACTATCTCGTTGGCAGGATCGAAGAACCCGAGGCTCTCCAGAACCGATACTTCCAGAAGGTGCTCGCGCGTAGCGGCACTTCTCTCGACAATCTCGACAGGCGCCCCGGACCGGACGTTCATGGGCTGTGGAGTTGGAGCGGCGGCGGTCGGGGCCGGAACGTGGGCCGGACGGGCTGCGTGCCTCGACCGCACAGGCCGGGTCGCAGGTTCCGAACGTTCGACGTGGCGGCTCTCGTCCGCACCCAGCTTGAGCGACTCGAGGTCGATCAGGTCGCGCAGTCCCCTCTTTGTCTCTACCCACCATTGCCGGCAGGAGGCGGCAGTGCTGCGCACCAGGTTTCGCCCCGCGGCGGCGACCTTCTTGAGCAAGCTTGCAGTGGATGTCCCGAGTTCCTCGGCCGTAGGCATCGCAGTCGGCTTGGCTGCGGTCGATTTGGCTTGTTGCTCGACCTTCGGACGAACACCATCCGCCCGCCGGGGCGCAACCTGGCGAGGTGAACGTACCGCCGACCTGCTCTTCTTAGGCGCAAGGTGGCGACCGCCGCTTCGGGGTCGCGGTCGTGCGATGTGATGTTCGCCGGGGAGGTGGTTGCCGTCGCAGTCGTTACAGTGCGTCGACTGTTGAGTCGTAAGGGCCAATTGGGTTCTCCGTGGTTGGTCTCCACCCAGAAGGCCCCACGCATCGAATAAGAGTCAGACTTCGATTGTCAGATTGGTCCAGCTTTTGCAGGTTACTCTCCGAGTTCTCGATCCCAGCGTATCTCCACCGGTCAGTGCCCAGGAGGGTGACGCCGGGTTGGATCTACAGGCCCGGCAGGAGGTGGTTCTCGCCCCCGGGGAAAGGGTTTCGGTTCCCACCGGGATCGCCGTCTCAATCCCGGAAGGGTATGCAGGCTTGGTGCTGCCCCGGAGTGGCCACGCCCGTCGCAGCGGAATCGGCCTGGTCAATTCACCGGGCCTCATCGATTCGGGCTATCGGGGGGAGATAGAGGTGCTCTTGATCAATCATGGCCACGAACCGGTGCGGTTCGAGGCGGGGGATCGGATCGCCCAGTTGTTGATCGTCGAAGTGCCGAAGGTCAGCTGGCACCAAGCTGAGATGCTGCCCGAGTCAACCCGGGGCGAACGAGGCTTCGGAAGCAGCGGCCGGTAGGTTGGCCGAGTCGACGGCGCGGCCTAAACTCCCGGCTCTCCCCGATGCAGGATTCTCCGGTCCAAAATCCTGGGCCGGGCAGACTTTGGGTAGTGCGGAAGTAGCTCAGTTGGTAGAGCGCAACCTTGCCAAGGTTGAGGTCGCGGGTTCGAGCCCCGTCTTCCGCTCCCATCCGGCCTGGTTCAGCCGGGCGTGTGTGGCGACGTGGCCGAGTGGTTAGGCGCGGGTCTGCAAAACCCGTCACTCCGGTTCAATTCCGGACGTCGCCTCGAGGTCAGCAGACGAAGCAGACCACAAATTGGGGCCCTTAGCTCAGTCCGGCTAGAGCGCTTCCCTGACACGGAAGAGGCCACTGGTTCAAGTCCAGTAGGGCCCACCCACCACAAACCCTTATGTGGCTTGGGTTTTCGGAGATTCTGCGAAGAGGCGAGCCACTCC
>JANMST010000158.1:0-4060 GCA_031389635.1 Acidimicrobiia bacterium
ACTTGGCAATGCCGTCATCGGGCTGTTTCGAGCACTGCTCGCAGCCAGTCTCTACTTGATTACGTTCGGGTGGCTGCGACAGCTCATCGACTTGATCAAAGACCTGTTGTCGACCGGACGCCGCAACAAACGGGTCCGTGACGACCGACGAGGCCAACCTAATCGGTGTCCACCCGATTGTGCGACGGTGAGGCCCGAGGTCTACAAGCGCGCCGATCCTCTGATTTACTCCCAGAGCTACCTGATGGAGCAGGGCCTGGCGGTGACGTGGGACAACCCGGACATCCAGCTTTTCAGGAACGGGAATCCTGTGGCGTCGAGCGATCTGATCCAGGACACCGACTACGAGGTGGTGGCGACCGTCTGGAACAACTCAACCTCGGCGCCAGCGGTCGACCTGCCCGTCGAGTTCTTGTTTTACGGGTTCGGGATCGGCACGCAAGGCCAGGCCATCGGAACCGACGTGGTAACTCTGCCCGTTAAGGGAGCGCCCGGTCACCCGGCTCGGGCGTCGGTGAACTGGCATACCCCGAACACACCCGGGCACTACTGCTTGCAGGCGCGCCTCCATTGGACCGATGACGCCAATCCCAAGAACAACATTGGCCAGGAGAACACCAACGTCGGTGTGGCAGCCTCCCCGGCGGTGTTCAAGTTTCCTGTTCGGAACGATTCCGAGGTGCCCCGGCGATTCCGCTTGCGTGCCGACGGATACCAGATCCCACGCCCGATGGACTGCCGCGACAAACCCGACAAACGGGACAGCGATCGAAAGTATCCCGACCGCAATCTGACAACGGTGTATGTCCCTCCTTCTGAGTTGGAGGCCGACTGGACCTTCGCCAGAGTCCGCCACGGCGCCGATCAACACCCTGTACCGGCCGGGTGGACAGTTGCTATCGAACCATCCGAGGTCTCGCTCGGAGCGTTCGCAACCCAGGATGTAGTGGTGACGGTGACGCCGCCCGCGACCTTCGCCGGCAAGGAAGTCATCAATGTCAACGCCTTCTATGGCACCGCCCTCGTTGGAGGGGTGACCCTGCGAGTAGTTAAGGCATGACGACCCTCATTCAGACTGGAGGTAGCTGCTGATGGCCGACTGTCAAAAGCATTTCCACTGCGTTGCCCCGGCTGACTTCAGACCGCTCCAAGCAGAGACACTCGGCATCTTGTCGCTGATACTGGCGATCGTGGCCGGCGCCTCGGCGTCGATTCTGATAGGGGTCGTGGCAGGCGTCGTCTTCATAGCTGGAGTGTTCGACCTATGCCGTTTTCTGCACGGCGGGAAGCTGGTCTGCCTGGAGGAGGACGTCTGCGTCATCGGGCGCGTGACGAAACTGATTCCGGTCGGGTCCGACAAGTCTGGTCTTGACAAAATGGACGACGACTTCACGTTTGAAATCGTTCTGTCGCCTCACGCCAACAGTGAGAGCCTCAACGACATAATCCAAACGGACAACAACCAAAGCAAGTTCATCACCAAACAGAGCTCGATCATCGACCCACTGGGCCTGGGCTACGTAGGGGTCGGGCAATCGAATCCCAAGATTGAACAGGTCCTGCATTGCGAGGTGAAGGGCTGCCGGGTTCACGACGTATGCATCGTGCTCAAGATCATGTCGTTCCCGATTGCAGCTGCCTTGGCCGTCTGTTCGCTTCCGGTACTCGGCTGGCTGGCATGTCTTTTATTGCTGGCGGCGCTGTTGCTTCTGACGGCCATCATCGGGGGAATCGTCTGGGTCTCCACCCACAACGGCGACATCCATGACGTTCTCGACCCGTCCTCCGGCGAGATGAACCTGGGGGACATCGTCGTCGTCAAGGGTGATTGGGTCTATGACGCCGGGCACGATGGTTGGAACGAAATTCATCCTGTGCGACACGTCCAGGTAATCCGGGTGCCGGACCGGTTCAAAAGCGACAATCCAGCAACCAAGGAACTGGTTGACCAATTCAAGAAGAGGGTTCTCGATCCCTGGTGCTTCCAGGTCGCCAACGCTGGTTCAGACCTTGTCAAAGGCGAACAGGACAAGCCTGAGAACAAGTGGCACATCCATCCGGTGATCGACGGGTGTGAACCAGCCGAAGAACCGCCTGTGATTCACTAACCATGGAATCACTGAATCTTGCAACGGGCCTGCTGGCTCTCGTCGCGACCTTTGCTTCGTTTGTGATTTCGGCATCGGCTGGATTGGGTGGTTCGCTTCTCTTGGTGCCGGCCCTGGTGCTGGTGCTTGGCCCGAAGGAAGGCGTGGCTCTGGCCGCTCTGCTCTTGGGAGCGAACAACCTGGTGAAGGTCATCGCCTACCGGGCAACGTTGCCGTGGCGGAAAGCCCTGCCGATCGTGGTGACCATCTCTCTCGGCGCGTGGCTCGGAGCCAGTCTCCTGGTGAGGGCGTCGGATCAGGCGGTCGGAATCGCTGTGGTCGCGGCCTTTGCGTTGACGCTCGCCCTCGAGCGTTTGCAGTGGAAGCCGGGGAGGCGTGTTGCCGGTCCGATGATGGCGTTCGGTTCCGGCGCCGTTTCCGGTTTCTCAGGGACGTCGGGTCCTCTCAAAGGTGCAGCGATTCGCAACCTTGACTTGGACCGTTTCCATTTCGTTGGTGCCGCTTCGCTGGCGTCACTGGCAGGAGACCTCACCAAGGTGTCAGTGTTCACCGAGGCCGCCATCCTCGGCCCCTCGTCCTACGCCGTGGCGCTGGTCGCGGTGCCCCTCATGCTTGCCGGGACTCTCCTGGGTCGCGGCTTTAACCAGCGCACCGGCGAGCGCGGTTTTGCGGTCTTGTTCTGGTCGGTCATGGCCGGATACACCTTTCGCCTGATATCCGCCATGGCGTGACGATCAACCCGAAGGCTGGGTCAACCCTCGCGGTCTAGGTGGCGTTGCATGCCGACTTGATAGGCCTCGCGCAGCCAGGCGATGAACTCGTCGTCGACCTCCGCCGGTGAATCCAGTCTGAAGGCGTGGAGGACGTTGCGGGGTGAGAAGGTCTCGACCTTTGTGAAGCGTGGACTGTCGACGCGGCGGGCAAGCACAAGGTGGCCGTTGAGCCAATCACGTCGTGGCATGAACGCGGCGAAACTCATCCTGGCGTGCAATGCGACCCGGGACTTCTCCGGGAGGATGGTTATCGGTCCGAACTGCGTGACCGCATCGACGATGGCGTCGAAGATGGCCCGGACCTCCGCCGATTTGTCCCGGAAGTGGTCGTCCAGGGTCGCCAATGGGCGGCAGGTGTGAGTCTGATTGCGGTTGGCGAAGGTGCGGCCGCATTTGGGACATTGCCAAAGCGGGCTGCGGTCCACCGGTGTAACCGTACTTGGGACGTGCCAAACGGAGCCTTTCGGGTCCTGAACGTCGAGGGCTTGACGAACTGACTTAACACTGATAAGTTGCCACTGATAAGTGACGGCGTTAAGTGAACGGCGATAAGTGAGCGCCTTTCCCCGATCGAGGAGAAAACCGTGCAGAGGGTGGCCCAGTTCGTAGTGAGAAGGCGGGTGCTGGTGCTCGTCCTGGCATTGGTCGGGATGATCGTGGCAGGAGCTATCGGTGGAGGCGTTGCCTCTCGATTGTCCAATGGTGGCTTCGACGACCCCGAGGCCGAATCGGTCCTCGCCGCCCAGGTCCTGGCCGACATGTTCGGAGTTGCTCCCGCAGACATCGTCATCGTCGCCACCGCCCCGGGTTCGGTCGACGACGATGCCGCGGCAGCCGCCGGGGTCGCCCTCGGTGCGGCCCTTGAAGCCGAAGAGCATGTGACGTCGGTCAACTCTTACTGGACCCTCGGCTCCCCGGCCCCGCTCCGGAGCGTCGACGGGACCCGCGCTCTCGTCTTTGCCACAGTCGAAGGCACCCAATCCGAGCTTCTCGAATATTCGGGTGACCTGGCTGACAAATATCGCGGCGAGTTTCAGCGTCTCGAAGTAGCTGTCGGTGGCGAGGGCCCCCTCTTCGCCGAGGTCAACGAAACCGTCGAGGCTGATCTGCTGACGGCCGAGTCGATCGCCTTTCCCATCACCCTGGTGCTATTGATCCTTGTTTTCGGGTCGGTGGTGT
>JANMST010000372.1:0-21457 GCA_031389635.1 Acidimicrobiia bacterium
GATCAGGGTCCCAATGACGAAGACCGTCCCGAGATACACCCCGACGAGCACGGCCGTCACCAACCCGTAGGAGACCGTCCGCGAAATGATCCGATCGATGTCGTAGAGCCGATACTTCAAGACGGCGACCCCGAAGAACACGGGAAAGGTGATCATCGACAGGTAGACCACTATCCAAGCATCGTCGCCTGGATGTTCCGCACCGAGTGCCTGAGGGACCATGACGATGATGACAGTCACCAAGATCGAGACTGAGAGGAGCGCCAGCGGCAACACCACCCATCCGAGCTGAGCTCGTTCGACTCCGGTCGAGTGCCGCCGCCTTATCACGAGCGACATGGCTCCACCGATAAGTGTCAACACCAGAACGAAATAGCCCGGATAGAACAGCCAGCGGGGCAATACGTTCCAGCTGTTCTCCGGCGAGTCGCCAGACGAGAACGCAGAGATGAGAACAGCCAGAGGCAGGAGCCAATGGCCCACAAACCGGCCGACCCGCGACCACAAGTGGTCGTCCGCGGGCAAGTAGCCGCTGGGAAACACGAGCGTCAAGGCAGCAAAGAGGCCGAAAACAAACGACCACCCGGCACCCCCCACCCAGACAACGAACTCCGGAGACAGCCCGGGCAAGCCTTCCGTTCGAGACGTCGAGATAACCGTGGCTCCCAAGGCGAGAAGCAGCCAGCCAACGGCATTGCCGTCACGGCGAAATATGACGACCCCTCCTAACCCACCGTAGGCAGCCAGAGCGACGACATCGATGGCGATGTCTTCCACCAGGTGGCCCCGAGCGGTCGAGATGATCATGACGACCACGGGCACCGCCATCAGAAGCCCAAAAAGCAGCACGCGCCAAACCGGCGGTGCCTTGGTCCCTCTGGAAGTCACTCAGACATTCTGGCGGCCCAGCGTCCCGACAGCGTTACGGACCGCACACCGAATCCGGATTCCGGGGCACGGCCACCCCGTGCCTCCATAGAGTGCCCGCCGATGTCGATCATGCGCAACGACAAGCGGACGATCTTCGGCTGGGCGATGTACGACTGGGCCAACTCGGCCTACACCACGACGACCCTGGCCGTCCTGATGCCGGCCCTGTTCACGGGCGAGATCATGCCTGACGCCGGATTCACAATTCTCGGGCGAACCTTCGACGGAGAGTCGCTGTTCGCATACACCGTCAGCTTTGCGGCCATCCTTGCGTTTCTGGTCTCCCCCATCCTCGGGGCGGTTGGCGATTTCTCGGGCTCCAAGCTGCGATTTCTTCGTGTCTTTGCATACTCGGGCGCGGCCCTCTCGACCCTCTTCGCGCTCGCTGGTCCCGGTGATGTCTGGTTCACAATTCTGCTGTTCCTGGTCGTCGAGAGTTGCTGGGCGATCGCCCAGGTCTTCTACGACAGCTTCCTCCCACATATCACGACCCCAGAGACCATGGACAAGATCTCGTCGCGCGGTTTTGCGTTCGGTTACCTCGGCGGCGGTATCCAGTTCCTACTGGCGCTGTTGCTGCTCCAGTTCTCACCGGAATCGTTCCAATCAACGGCCGCACGCATCGGGATCGTGTTCGCCGGCTTGTGGTGGCTCGGCTTCTCGATCTTCAGCCTCAGGCGGCTGACCGAGCCGGCCCCACCGCAGGAGCTGCCCCAGAAGTACCAGACCGGTTTGCGCCCATGGGCCTATGTGCGGGTCGGCTTTCACCGCACAGTTGCCACCACCCGCCGTTTGCGCTTGTTTCCACAACTCCTTCTCTTTCTCCTGGCGTTTCTTCTTTACAACGACGGCGTCCAGACGGTGATCTCGATATCGGCCGCCTACGCGACAGAGACCCTCGGTCTGGAGACTGCAGACGTGGCTCTTGCATTTCTGGTGGTGCAGGTGGTCGCGTTCGGTGGGGCACTGGCCTTCGGATGGCTGGCTTCCAAGATCGGGCCAAAGCGTGCGATCCTGGTATCGCTGGTTCTTTGGACCGGAGTTTCTGTACTCGGCTACTTCCTGCCCGAAGGAGAGTTCCTGCCGTTCGTCGGCCTGGCCGCGTCGGTCGGACTCGTATTGGGAGGCACCCAAGCTCTGTCGCGCAGCCTCTACGCCTCGATGATCCCCGAGGAGGCCTCCGCCGAGTTCTTCGGCTTCTACTCGGTCTTCTCCAAGTTTGCCTCGATCTGGGGTCCGCTGTTGTTCGCCCTTGTCAACGACGTCACGGGCAGCAGCCGCAACGCCATCCTTTCTCTCATCGTCTTCTTCGCACTCGGCTTCGTACTGCTGTCGAGGGTCGACATCGAGGAGGCCCGTCGGGCCAAGGACCAATGGCGGTTCCAGGGAGCCGACGCAATCGTCGAGTAACGTCAGAGGTGTGAGCGAAGACTCGATGAACGGCGACCCCGGTTTCGAGCGAGAACCCGATCTGGTTCAAAAAACCGAGAAGGCGAAGAGCGATTCGGATTTCTCATGGAGCCTGGCCGGGTTCCTCCTGATCGGCCTGGGATTTGTCGTTTTTGCGGTCCAGAACGCGAAGGACGTAGACGTCAAGTTCCTGATGTTGGACTTCACCGTGTCCCTTCCACTCCTGCTGGTCGTCACGGCCTTGATCGCGGACATCGCCGACGAGATAGTCGGGCTGATACGCCGGCGCCGGCGCCGCCAGCGGTCGGCCGAGAGAGAAGAGCTCAAGCGGTACCGCAGCACGTGAGTGCCGGACGGTCACGAACAAGGCTCGTCGTTGTCGGTGGCGATGCCGCCGGTATGTCGGCCGCCAGCCAGGCCCGGCGGTTGAATCACGATCTGGAAATCGTCGCGTTCGAGCGCGGTACCTATGTGAGCTACTCGGCGTGCGGCGAGCCGTATTACATCGGAGGCCTGGTCGACAGCCTGGACCGACTGGTCGCCCGGACCCCGGAGCAGTTCGCCGAGCGCAACATCGAGGTACACACCCGTCACGAAGTAACGGCGATCGACCTCAGTCGGCGGGAGGTGACCGTCGTCGACCTCGGAGCGAATTCGTCTCGGACGATCGGCTTCGACCACCTCATGGTCGCCACCGGCTCCCGCCCGCTTCGTCCCTCCTATATCGAGGGAGTGAATCTGCCGGGAGTGGTTGGCCTGCGAACCCTCGAAGACGCCGCCGCGGTGAAGCGGTTGATAGATGACGACGTGAAAAGGGTGCTCGTTCTTGGGGGTGGATACATCGGCATCGAGGTCGCCGAGGCACTAGTCGACCGCGGGATCGAGGTCATCCTGGTCACGTCGGGCAAGCACGTACTCGAAAGGACCCTCGACGACGCAATGGGGGCCCTGGTCGACGAAGCGGTCCGGTCGCACGGGGTCGAGCTCCACACCGGGCTGAGGGTGCAATGCATCCAGGGGACCGACCGTGCCACTGGGATCGGATGTGACGAGATCGAATTCTCGGCCGACCTGATCGTGATCGGTCTCGGAGCCGGCCCCGAGACCGAACTGGCGAAGGCTGCGGGGATCCCATTGGGAGGCTCAGGAGCAATCGCCGTCGACGAATACCAGCGCACAGGCGTCGAAGGGGTTTGGTCGGCGGGAGACTGTGCCGAGGTCCGCCATCGCGTGACCGGCAACGCTGTCAATGTTCCACTGGGCACCGTCGCCAACAAGACCGGCCGGATCGCCGGCACCAACATCGCCGCCACCATCAAGGGCACCGACCTCAAGCCGTTTCCCGGAGCGATCGGCACGGCCATAACCAAGATAGGCGACACCGAGATCGCGCGGACAGGCTTGAAAGTGGAGCAATCGGGCGAAGCCGGGTTCACTCCGGTGGTTGGGGCAGCGACCGGAACGACCACCGCCGGATACTGGCCGACTGCCAAAAGGATGGACCTGATGGTGATTGCCGATCAGCCGACCGGAAGGGTCCTCGGAGGCCAGATTGTGGGAGGTCCGGGAGCAGGCAAGAAGATCGACGTGATCGCAACGGCGATATGGAACGGGATGACCGCGGAGGAACTCTCATGGGTGGATCTGGCTTATGCCCCGCCTTTCAGCGGGGTCTGGGATTTGGTTCACATCGCGGCTCGCAGGGCCGCGGAGAGGTGACAGGTTCGAGGTTTGAGGTTCGAGGTAGTGATCGTGGCAGCGATCCTCATCGTTGCGTGCAGTGGAACGGACCCCGGAACTATCACCGGCGTCGAATTGCCGCTGACCGACGTTGATGTTGTTGTCACCCATGTCGCCGACGGGGACAGCTTTCGGGCTGAATCTCCGAGCGGTGAGATCGAAGTGCGGTTGCTCGGCATCAACTCACCAGAGCTCGACGAGTGTTATGGCCCGCTGGCAAAGGAAGCTCTTGTCGACCTGATCGAAGGCCGCACAGTCGGGCTGGCAACCGAGCCCGAACTCGATCGGTTCGATCGGGTTCTGGCCAGAGCAATCGTCGAGCGGACTTATGTGAATCTGGACATGGTGAGCAACGGCCACAGCCTCGTGGTCACCGACGGAGGCGCTGACCGGGCGACGCTTCTGGAAGCCGAGGAAGCGGCCCGGGCCGCCGAGATCGGTTGGTGGGCCACGGATATTTGTGGATCGGCAGGGCCGCGGGCCACCCTGGAGTTCACAGGGCTGAACTTCGACCCGCCGGGAGCAGACGACGACGAGTCGGTGACCATCATCAATTCCGGCTCCGAGCCGATCGACCTCGAGGGTTTTGTGTTGAGGGACGAGTCGTCGGTCAACCGCTTCGAGTTTCCCGCCATCACCCTGGAGTCGGGAGGCGAACTGGTGGTCGTTCGAGGATGCGGCGACGCAGAGGAGACAACGATCCCCTGGTGCACCGAACAGCCGATCTGGAACAACGGGGGCGACACCGCTCTCCTGCTCGACCGGACGGGGCGGATCGTCGCCATTCATCGGTATTAGCTAACTTCTGTCGAATAGGTCACCAAAGGAGATCGACATGGCCTTCATGGACACTTTGAAGCGCTGGTTCGGAAAGACCAAGGAACTTGCCGGAGAGGCAGCGGAAAAGGCTGGGCCCGCTTTGGAGAAGGCGAGAGAGAAGGCCGGACCGGCAATGGAGAAGGCGAAGGAAAAGGCCAGTGAGGCCCTCGAGAACGCCCGACCTGCGATGGAAAAGGCCAAGGAGGCCGCCGGCGAGGCGTGGGGCAAAGCCACCGAGAAGATCGACGAGATGCGTAGTTCCGGCGGTGGCGGCGGAGGCGTGGAAGCCGCCAAGGAAGCAGCGGCCGAGACCGCAACCGAGGTGAAGCAGGCCGCCGGCGATGTCGCGGCCGAAGCCAAGGACGCGACCGCCAACGTTGTCGAGACTGCCAAAGAAGGCATCGAAGAGGTCAAGGACGAGGTGACCGGACAGGGGTAGGCCTCAGCCTGACAAGCCGTTCGAGGTTGGAAGTGCCGTGCATGCTGTCCCCCGCTTGCGGGGGGACAGCAGGCCTGCCCGACCCCGTAGGTGAGGGGCAGGTCAGCAAACAAAACCCGACGATCACTGCGGGGGCGGTCGTTAACCTCACGCCATGTCTCGGATTTCCCGGCGGGTTGGCGGTATTCAGGAATCGGCCACGATGGCGATTAGTGAACGCGCTGCCGAGCTGAAGGCTTCCGGACGACCGACAATCAGTTTTGGCGCTGGGGAACCTGACTTTCCCACCCCGGTGCACATCGTCGAGGCGGCGATCGCTGCCGCTCGCGACCCGCGCTACCACCACTACACCGCCAACGCCGGACTCCCCGAGCTCCGTGAAGCCGTGGCAGCGGCAACCCTCCAACATTCGCATGTGACGACTTCGGCTCGCCAGGTGCTCATCACCAACGGGGGCAAGCAGGCCGTCTATCTGGGGCTGGCGGCATTGCTCGAGCCGGGCGACGAGGTTCTGATCCCGGCTCCGTATTGGGTCACCTATCCAGAGGCGGCGGCTCTCTCGGGAGGCGTGCCGGTGCCGGTGGTGGCCGATGAAGCTTCGGGCTTCAAGGTGACGGTCGACCAACTCGAAGCTGCCGCCACGTCCCGAACCAAGGTTCTGGTCTTTGTCTCCCCGTCCAACCCGACCGGGGCGGTCTACTCCCCTGGCGAGGTCGAGGCGATCGGTCGCTGGGCGGGCCAACGCGGCATCTGGGTCTTGACCGATGAGATCTACCAACAGCTCGTGTACGGGGGGATCAAAGCGGCATCAATCGCAGCAGTGCCCGAATTGGAAGACCGGTGGTTGATCGTCAACGGCGTCGCCAAGACCTACGCCATGACCGGCTGGAGATTGGGTTGGCTGGTGGGACCGGCCGACGTCATCAAAGGCGCCAGCAACCACCAGTCCCACATGACGTCCAACGTCAACAACATCGCTCAGCGCGCTGCCCTCGCCGGCCTCACCGGGCCCACGGAGCCGATCGAGGAGATGAGACAGGCATTCGACAAGAGGCGGCAGGCGATGCACGGGATGCTCGCGAAGATGGCTGGCGTTACTTGCCTCGAACCGGAGGGCGCCTTCTACTGCTACCCGGGCCTCGAGGCCCATCTTCCCCGCTTCGGCAATTCGATGGGAGTCGCTTCCTACCTGCTCGAAGAGGCCGATGTGGCGGTCGTTCCGGGGGAGGCCTTCGGGACAGATGGCTATGCGCGGTTGTCCTATGCCCTCAACGATGACGACCTCGAGGAGGGCCTCGACCGGATGGGACGGGCCCTGGAGCGGGCTCAGGATTAGCCCTTCGAGAGCGGGTTTACACTCGCCAGCCAGTGGACTCACCCGACAGCGCCAAGGCCATGCTTCTGGTCGAACCGCGGCATTTGACCTGCAATCGGCTGCCGATCAAGTCCGTGATCAACGGTGGTTGGCTGGCGATCGAGGCCACCGGTATCTCCGGGGCGGACGTCCAGACCTGGAAGGGCGATCGCCTCGATGTCGTCTACCCGCTGGTACTGGGCCATCAGATCGTGGGCAGGATCGCCGCCACCGACGACCTCCAGGGGTTTGAGGTCGGCACCAGAGTCGTAGTCGAGCCCGAGATGCGATGCGGCACCTGCGGCCGTTGTCGGAACGGAGTCGGGGGATGCCGCAGTCGCCTTCCGGTCAACAGCTACGGCCGCCTTCCTTCAACCGAATCGCCCGGACTGTGGGGCGGTCTCGCCGAGTACCTGTATCTGGATCCGTCGGCCCGATTGCACGTGGTTTCCGACGACATCTCCGCTGAGCTGGCGACTTTTGTCCATCCCCTCGCCGCCGGGTACACCTGGGCGGTCGAATTGGCAGATTTGAAACCTGGCGAGACGGTCATGGTGCTCGGACCCGGGCCCCGCGGTCTGGCGTGTGTCGTCGCGGCAATGGCGGCCGGAGCCGAATGGGTGGGCGTGAGCGGGCTCGACGTCGACAGCGACAGATTGGCGACCGCCCAGAAGCTCGGAGCCAACCTGACCGTGAACGCCTCGACCGAAGACGTCGCCGCTTCGGTGGCCGATCACCTCGGGACCCGCCCCGATGTGGTCATCGACGTCACCTCCGACGACCCGGAGGCAATGTTCACCGCGCTGGATCTGGTTCGATCAGGTGGCCGAGTGATCCTTGCGTCGACCAAGGGCAACCGGCCGGTGCATTTCTTCTCGGATCTCATCGTGACCAAACAGCTCACGTTGCGAGGTGCCCTGGGGGCGAGCAGCAACGCCTACGACTGGGCTTGCGACCAGGTGGCGGTCGATGCCCGGATCGACGACCTCGTTTCCCATCAGTTTCCGCTGACCGAGGCACCCCGCGCTCTTCAGGCCGCGGCCGGCATGCTCGGCCACGACGAGCTGATCTCGGTGGCCGTCACCTTCTAATAGGGCGACGTCATCACCCACCCAGGCCGACCCAGCGAGGCAACCAGGCCCACCAAAGCAACTTGGGGATGGATCATCTACGACCTCGCCAACACGATCTTCGCTTTGGGAGTCGTGGGTCTCTACATCCCTTCATGGCTGCATGAGTCGGGGCTGCCCGATTCCGCGCTGGCGATAACCGAGGCGATCGCTGGTGCGTCGGTCATGGTGCTTGCCCCTTGGATCGGTGTCCGAACCGATCGATCGACACGGCGTCTGCCTGCCCTGGCGTTGACCACCGCGGTGGCGATCCTGGCAACTGCAGGACTCGCATCGTTCTCCGCCACCGTCACACTTGTGCTGCTCGGAATCGGCCTCATCGGGGTCAACTCCGGGTCGGCCGTGTACGACTCCCTGCTTCCGTCAGTCAGCGACGAGTCGACGAGGGCCCAGACTTCCGGCCTCGGGGTTGGGATCGGGTACCTGGGTTCGTTCGTCGGTCTCGGGCTCGGGCTCCTGGCCTTCGAAGTACTCGACGCCGGTTACCCGACCACGTTCCGTTTCCTCGCCGCCGGATTCACCATCTTCTCGATTCCCATTTTCCTCTGGGTTCGCGAGGAACCAAACCCGGAGAAAGAACGCGGCGCCCTCAATCCCTTCAAAGGACTGGCCGCAGCCTGGCGGAAAGCGGCGCACACCCCCGGAGTCATCCGCTTCCTTCTCGGCCGGTTTCTCTACACGGACGCGATCAACACCCTCATCGGAGGGTTCCTGGCGCTCTTCGTGCTGACGGAACTGAATCTCTCGACGAGAGAAGTGAACAACCTCCTGGGAGTTGCCATCGCCGCCGCCATCGGTGGAGGGCTGGGTGGTGGGCGACTCACCCGGCAATTCGGAGCGAGGAGGACGTTGCGGGCGGTCCTGTTGCTCTGGGTGGCAGCACTGGGTCTCGGGGCGTTCACAGCTGCAATCGGTATCACATGGCTGATCTGGATCGTCGGCGTTTTGGGGGGCCTGGCACTGGGTGCCACCTGGACGGCCGATCGGGTTCTGATGCTCGAGTTGAGCCCGCCCGAGAATGTCGGTGAGTTCTACGGCCTCTATGCGACGGTCGGTCGTTTCGCGACCATCCTCGGTCCGCTGGTCTGGGCCGGCGTGGTGGATGGTCTTGGATGGGGACGAACCGCTGCCCTTCTGATCCTGGCGACGTTCATCCTGGCCGGCTGGTGGGTAGTGAGAAAGGACGCAGGTCGAGATTCGACGATTGGAGGTCCAAACTGATCAGTCGCCGCCCGCATCTTCGACTTCGAATCCCATCTCCTTCGTGAGCGTGGTCAAGAGAGCGAACAACTCTTCGTGAGCTTCGGAGTCGGGCAACTTCTCGAGCGAGGCGAACGCATCCTCAAGGCTCTTTGCCGCCATTTCACCCTGGCCCTCTCCCCATTGGTCAATGGCCTTGTTCATCCGGTCTTCGACCTCTCTGACATCCTTCGGCTTGTACTCGGGCGGGTCGAGGCTCGCGAGGATGTCGCTGATCTCAGCAGCCAGGGAGACGGGCGAGACCTCCGCCAATGTGGTCGAAGGGGCCGTTGTGACCGTCGTCGTCGGGGGATTAGTAGTCGTTGATTCGCCCTGGGCTCCTTCCTGGTTGGCATCTTGTCTGTCGCCGGTCATGGCCACGGTGGCGATGAGAACCAGGAGCACGAGGCCTCCCGCTATCGCCATCGTTCGGCGGGACAGGCGTAGCCCAGTTGCAGCCTGCCCTGCTGCGACCGGCGTGACGGCTCCCGGGACGGGTTGGGCGCGCTTATCGGTGGTTGGCACCAGAGCCGTGGGCTCATCCGACGATCCCGCGGACAGCAAAGGTCCGACCGGCGGCGGGTCGGGATCGATCGTTACGAAGGGCATGACCAGAGTGGAAGGCTGGCCTAGTTCGGCGGCGAAGCTTCGGGCCGAGTCCGGACGCTTGGCAGGATCCCTGGCCAGTGCTCGGTTAAACGCCGGGACGGCTTCCGGGGGAACTTTCCCTACCAGGTCTGGCCCGTCCCCCTGGCGGATCATCTCGAGCAGACCCGCGGTTGTGTCCGCCGAATAGGGCTTCTCTCCGCTGAGCATCTCGTAAGCAACCGCCGCCAGTGAATAGATGTCGGAGGAAGCTGAGGCCTGCTCTCCGCTGACGATCTCAGGTGCCACGTATGAGATGGTGCCGACCATCTCGCCCGGAGAGGTAATCGTGGCCGGATCATCCAGCGGCTTGGCTATGCCGAAGTCGGCCAGCCGGATCCTCCCCCCCGGCTCGATCATGAGGTTGGCCGGCTTGATGTCACGATGGACGATGCCGTTCTCGTGGGCGTAGTCGACCGCGGCGGCCGCCTGCCCTATGAACGAAGCCACCGCCACCAGGTCCATCGGACCACCAGACGCGAGCCGCTTCGCCAGGGTTTCCCCCTGGATCAGCTCCATTGCAATCCAGGGACCGTCCTGGTCTTCACCGGCATCAAACACCGTGAGGATTCCCGGGTGATTTAGTCGGGCGGCTGCCTGACCCTCTCGTCTGAATCTCTCTGAAGCCGCCCGATCGGACTTCAAGTGGGGAGACAACCGTTTGATCGCCAACTGGCGCCCGAGAAGGGTGTCGGTGGCCCGCCAGACTGTGGCCATCCCCCCTACGCCGATCTGCTCCTCCAGGGAATAACGACCATCGATCACTGGTCAACCCTATATAGGGTCGCCCGCAAGCCAACAAGCGTCGCCCTAGCCAATGAGCGTTGCCGCGGTGGCTCCGACCGCAAAGGCGAGAAGCCACGACGCCAGCGACCCCACCAAAACATATTCCGGCGAGATCTTGCTGTGTGCCCCGGTGATCTCGGGAAACCTCAGCAGGCTCTTGGCCGCGGCCACAAGACTGGCGGCACCCGGCTCGCCCATCAACACCAGCAGGAATATCAAGAGCCGCTCCATTCCTCCGATCCAGCGGCCTGCCCCCGCCTCGGCGGGAAGTGCCACCCCGCGAGCCCGCCGGAGAATCCAACGGACTGCGAAGTTGGCCGGGGTAACGAGCAGGGCGGCTCCAATCAGGATGATTGCCAGGTCGAGGGGGCCGTCGATGTTCATGGCGGCCCTGCCAGGTGCTCCCGGGAGCGGAGCAGGGCAGCGAGGCCGTGGCTCTGCATCCTCCGACTGACGGAACTCTTGTTGACGCCGAGTTGGGAGGCGGCTACCTGCTGGGAGTCGCCGCCGATCAGCACCTTGAGGATTGTGGCATCACCCTCGTCGATACCCGAGAGGACTTGATCACGCAGCACCAGGATCACGTTGAACGCCGTTTCCTGAGCGTTGCCGGTCCGGCACACGGTGCGAAGCGAATTGGGCTCCTGGTTGGAGCGTTCGCTTCGGGCCAATTCCTGGAGGGCATCGCGAGCCCGCCACCAACACGGCCCGTCCTGGCCGAATGGAGTGCGGCTCGAGTCCTGGGTGCGAAGGGTTCCCCACCCGATTCCGATTCTGACATCGACCTTGCCCACAAGCTCCACCCTAAGTCGAAACGAGGCCTCGATGGCATCTTCGACCCGCCCAAACATCCCTTGGAACTCATCTCCCAGGGTCGGGGTGAGAGGTTGGACCGGCATCATGGATGCGTTGACGGCCGCTAGTGCCTTGTCGAGGCGCTGCTGCAATCGAGAGCGACTCGTTGCCAGGCGTGACCCGACCACATCGCCGATGACTGCCGCCCAGTTCTGGCGGCCGGTTGAGCTCATAATGCAACTTTAGCTGAGTTGCTGCAAATATGCAACTATGGTCGGGTTGCGCCTATTGCGCAACTCATGCTAGACGGGAGTCGTACCCGAAGGTCAGGCGCTCCTCCACCTGATAGGGCACAGGGATGTCCCTGGTCTCGCGATTGCCGCTCACCAACCGCCGGCCGATCTCAGCGAACCAGGTGTTGTTGGGAACCACCCAGGGCCAGAGCCTCAATCCGACCCGGGCGCCGACCATGGCCCCAACCATCGAGGCCATCTCACTTCCCCCCATCGATGCGGCCACCTCGATAAGGCGATACGGCTCGATCGAAGGAGAGGAGGCGAGGACTATGGCAACGATGGCCTTCTCCGAGTCGGGAGGCGGTCCTTCATCGACAACCTTCTTCAGGAGATCGATGGCGGGATCCGTAACCCAACTTGCCGCCTCGCGCAACCGCGACGGAAGATCACGGGCATCGTCCATCCGGCTGAAGAGATAGTCCTCGCTGCCAATCTTCGCCAAAGCCTGCTCGATCAGTTCGGCCGAGCCCTGAAGCAGGTCACGACCAACCTGGGCGAAGCAAGAAGCGGCCACAGCTCCGGCGACGGCCGCGGCACCCACCACCGTCGAGGCGTCAATGTGAGTGACCCTGGCAACCGAAATCGCGGCAGTGACGAGTCGCTCGGGATCGCGGCGGAACCAGACGCCGACCGGGTAGACCCGGGAGGCAGGTTCCGCCGAGGGTTCGACGGTGGCGGCACCCTCACCCCGGGAGACGGCCTCGAGCCAGGCCAGGAAGCTCTCGGAGGAAGATCGGTAGACGGAAGGGTTTTCGGCATCAGCACCCAATTCCTTCCACTCCTCCGCCAGCATCAACCTGTCAACCCCGTCGTTCCGCAGGAGGTGATATGCCACGACCGTGGCTTGCTGGGTAATAGCCGAGTAGCCGACCGCGCTGTTGCCTCCGGCGACATCGCCGGCGGCGGCGGCCAACATCACACCGGCTCCTTCCCCGTTCAGGAGCGAAAAGAGGGGGGTGCTCGAGTCCGTCACAGACGGCGCGAGGCTAGCTCAGTACCCTGGACCGGAAGTGCAAAGATTGCTCCTGGTCGCCAACCCCTCCTCGTCGCAATTCACGGGCGGAGGACATCGTTCGGTCGTCCGGATTCTTCAACGCCGCTTCGAGGTCGAGACCGCGTGGCCGCAATCGACCGAGCACGCCAGAGCGCTCAGCGCCCAGGCAGTGGCCGATGGGTTTGAGGTCGTGGCCGCAATGGGGGGCGACGGAGTGGTGCACCATGTCGGTCATGTCCTCGTCGGGACCGAGACAGCATTAGGGGTGATCCCGACCGGTACCACCAACGTATACGCGCGCCTGTTCGGCATTCCGCACAAACCGACCGCCGCCGCCCGCCTGCTCATCGGCGCTCACCTTCGCCGGCCCACCAGCGTTCTGGCGATGGACGGCCATCAGGAACAGGGTGAGGTCCGCCGCCATGCCCTGTTCGCGGCGGGTTTCGGGTTTGACGCCGCCGTCGTGAGGGCAGCCGAGCTGGAGCCCTATCGGAAATATCACTTCGGAGCTCTGCACTACGCCAGAACGGCAATTGGCACCCTGCTCAGGGACTATCGAAAACGACGTCCCCACATTCGAGTCACCGCCGGCGCCCGGGCCACCGACGCGCTGGCGGTGCTGATTCAGTTTCAGCCCGTCTACACCTTCTTCGGGCGCAAGGGCCTGCGGTTGAGCCCCGAGCCGCCCGACCCGATGTCGGCTCTGGTGGTCGAAGCGCTGCCGGCTCGTCGGCTTCCGAGGATCGCATCGGGCTTGATCGGCGGAGCCGACCTCGATCAGTTGCCGGGAATGCAGGTCTGGACCGGACTGGAGTCGATCGCGTTCGAGGCCGATCCCCCGGTATGGGGCCAGGCGGACGGGGAGATCACAGGGGCATGGAAGGCAGCTTCGATCTCGCTGCGGCGAGAAGCGCTCCAGGTCCTCGTGCCGGCACCTCCCGCTCATTGACGCGGACCGGACCCGACCGGCTTCGTTGGCGCAACCATTGCTCTGAGTCAACCGAGGTTGAACAGATGCAGAGCTGTCAACCTAGGATGGAATTATACCTTGACTGTAGAACGAATCTGTTATACAATGCGGGTATGCCGAAGAAAGACAGGAACAACCCCACCAGGGCGAAGTCGTCCGAGTCGCAATACTCGCTCATGGAATTCATGCGGGACTTCCCCGACGATGACACCTGTCTGACGTGGCTATGGCGCACCCGTTTCTCCCCTGATGGTGAGCATGCTGAATGCCCGAAATGTGACGAAGTGCGGACGTTCAAGCGGTACGCGACAGGGGTACGCCGCCAGTCTTGGACCTGCACCCATTGCGGCCACCACTTGCACCCAACCGCGGGGACGATCTATCACAAGTCGGCCACTTCCCTGCACCTGTGGTTCTACGCCATTTACCTGATGACAAGCACTCGATGCGGTATCTCCGCCAAGCAGATCGAACGGGAAATCGGCGTCACCTACAAAACGGCGTGGCGTATGGCGAACCTGATCCGCACCCAACTGATGGACCAGGACGACGAAACCCTGGAAGGGACCGTCGAAATGGACGAAACCTACGTCGGTGGGAAGCGCCGCGGACGGCCAGGGCGTCCAGGTGCGAACGACCGTCAAAAGTCGCCAGTACTGAGGGCCGCAAGGCCCCAAGCAAGGCCGGTTGACCGTAGAACGTACGTGCGCTAAAATCTGAGAAGTCAAAAGGGATGTGAGCTTGCTCGCATTCCAATACCGGAGGCCCTCCAAGGAGGGCCTCCATTTTTGACTCTCCTAGTCGCCGCCGAAGGCCGCGAAAGGTTGCTGTAGTGCAACGGACAGCGATATTCATAGATGCTGGATATGTTTACTCGGCCGGAGGGCTCCTATGTATCAACTCTGGCAAGCGGGCATTGGTTGGTTGTGTCTTCGACAAACTGATCGACCATTTGAGTCAAGTAGCCGTTGCGAGTTCTGGCCTCCCGCTTCTTCGCGGTTACTGGTACGACGGATCGTGGGGTTCGATACCTACGTTTGAGCAGTCGCTTATAGCTGAGCTTTCCAATGTCAAGCTTCGGCTCGGGCATCTCGGGATGGTGGGGGGGCGGGTGATACAGAAGGGTGTAGACACGATTCTTGCCACTGACCTGATGACTCTTGCTCAAGAGCGAGCTATCTCGACAGCCTTCCTCGTTACGGGAGATGAGGACATCAGACCCGCCGTCAAGGCCGTGCAACGTTTGGGAGTCCGCGTAAGCCTGATAGGAATCGAAGGTCGTACGCCATATGAGTTCACTCAAGGCGTGAAACTCGTGAGCGAGGCCGATGAAAACGTCATGCTTGATAAGGCGACGTTGCAACCATTCTTTTCTTTACGTGTGCCTTTGCCCATCGAGGTCGACCCGAATGTCATTGTCACGGGCGCCGGGATTGGGGCCACCACTAAAGAAATTGGTCGAAGCTTTGGACGGATCTGGTCCCAGAACTTAACCCCTACGGAGGAGAGGGTTCTCCGTTCCCATCGTGTTCGAATACCTTCCACGGTCGATGCCCTCCTGATGACGAGTTGTCGGCAGATCGTGGGACCGACCAGCAAACCTAAAGACCTGCGCCAGGGGTTCTGGAAAGGGATGGACGATATCCATCCCCCGCAGCCTGCGCCTGCTCCAATAGCCATCACCCCACCAGCAACCACCCCAGGTCCGTAACCTTCAGGGCCGCGTCTTCCCGGCGCGTCTCGTCCGATCCTTCCGCGGCTCGCTCTTGGGCTGTGCCGTCTTCGCCAGATCCCTCAACACGTCCCGTTCCTTCGGGATCGGGATTGCTAGACCCTTCTCAGTCGTCTGGGTGGCCGGCTCGGTAGGTTTCGGAGGCACCCCCCCATTGTAGAAAGGAATGCTCATGGACGGAAGACTGCTGCGGGCATTCCACTACCAGATCAAGGATCAATGCCACTTCGTAGAACTCGCCCTTGAAGGCATTGAGGGATTCAAAGGCGATGACCGATTCTGGTATGGGATTCAGAACGTTCTGACCTCAGCCGCCAACATCTCAAAGCTGCTTTGGGGCCAGGGCGGCAAGTACGCCAAGGAACGGGCACCACTGAGGGCGAGCGTGGGTGTCGATGATTCATCGCCCCTACGACCCACAACGATGAGGAACCACTACGAACACATGGACGAGCGCCTAACCCTGTGGTGGGCTACGTCAGAAAGGCACATCTTCGCCGATCAGAGCATCGGCCCTCCCACGATGTTCGGCAGCATCGATGAGACGGATACCTTCCGAGCCTACGACCCCACAACCGGCTTGCTCAGGTTCTGGGGTGACACCTTCGACCTCATAGACCTAATCAATGAGATACATCGGCTGCATCCTCTGGTTGAGGCAGCAATAAAGCGGGCATAGGCCACATACACCTTTTCCCTTCGGCGTGAGGCCATTCGTCACCGCAATGCTCCGCGTGGTTCCACTCCCACTGTTCCCTGAGGGCAGCACGCAAAGCGGCGCCCTCATCGATCAAAACATCAAGTTCCGGCCTGTCAAGCCCTGTCACTGGTAGAGCCTTTCTCTACAGTGACGGTATAGTGTCCACCTAGGATGAAAGGAATGGATTTCAACCGGACCGCGATCGAGGCCTCCAGTGAGGATCCCGCAGTCGGGCTGCGGGCGGTGGTTGCCCTGCGGCGGCTGGCCGACCGACTCGAGGTGATCCAGATTGCGGCGGCCAGACGGGCCGGATGGACCTGGCAGCAGATTGGCGACGCGCTCGGAATCACCCGTCAAGCAGTCCACAAGAAGTACGGGAGGTAGCCCATGTTCGAGAGACTCACCAGGCCAGCTCGCGCGGCGGTCGTCACCAATGCTGTCGCCATCGCCGACGAACGGGGCGATGCCCGCGTGGGCACCGAGCACCTTCTCGTCGGGGTGGCGGCAACTCCCTCACCCGCTGCAGACCTGCTCGATCGCATGGGAGCCGGATCGAACCAGATCCAAACCGCGATCACCGACCTCGACCGGACAGCCCTGGCAGCAGTCGGCATCGACCACGACTCGATCCGGCTCGACCCGGCGAGCAACGAATGGGTACGACAGAAGCGGCACACCCCGTTCAACCGGGCAGCCAAGGGTGTTGGTCGGGCTCGGAATAGACATTGTCTCGCTTCGACGTGAGGTGCTGACGCAGCGCTGATCCGTGTCAGGCCGTGCAACGGCCGACGATGTCGGAACCCCAATCGTCAAGTAGTCGCAGGGATTACACCCAGGAGGCCGGCCTGGAAGTCCTCGTAAGCCTGAATCAGCTCGTTGCGAGTATTCATCACGAACGGCCCATACCAGGCCACCGGCTCACCTATCGGCTTGCCACCAAGGATGAGCACGTCGAGCTCGGGGCTTCGGCTCTCCTGGATGGGGTCGGCAGCGATGGTCATTTGGTCGCCCGGTCCGAACACCACCAGCTGGCCCATTCCGGCCGGTCGCCGCTGCACTCCGAATGATCCCTTCCCACTCAACACGTACGCGAGCGCGTTGAAATCGGGGTTCCACGGCAAGCGGAGTTGTGCCCCCGGGCTGAGTGTGGCGTGGACCATCGTGATCGGTGTGTGGGTGGACCCGGGGCCCTGATGACCCCCAACCGCCCCGGCGATGACACGGAGAAGGGCTCCGCCGTCATGGGAACGGAGCAACACCACCTCGCCGGCCCGCAGGTCCTGATAACGGGGCGCAATGAACTTGTCCTTCGAGGGAAGGTTGACCCAGAGCTGGAAGCCATGGAAGAGCCCGCCCGACATGACTAGCGATTCCGGTGGCTTCTCGATGTGAAGGAGACCCGACCCCGCGGTCATCCACTGCGTATCGCCGTTGGTGATCAACCCCCCGCCGCCTTGCGAGTCCTCATGCTCGAAGGTGCCGTCGATCATATAGGTGACAGTCTCGAAACCGCGGTGGGGATGCCAGGGAGTCCCCTTCGGCTCCCCCGGCGCGTATTCCACCTCCCCCATCTGGTCGAGGTGGATGAAAGGATCGAGTTGCTCCAACGGAACGTCGGTGAACGCCCTCCGGACCGGGAAGCCCTCGCCTTCAAAGCCGCTCTGGGCGGTGGTCACCGACCTGACGGCACGCTCGTTCTCACCTGAATTGGGAACGACTGTCGGCAAGGACAGAACATCGGAAACGGTCACGGCTGGCATAGGTCTCTTTCGTCGCTTGTTCAGAAGAAACAATAGTTGCATGTGCAACATTCCCCGTAAGATGTCGGTATGAAAACCCGCCCCACCAGCGATGAATTGGCAGCCT
Source organism: Acidimicrobiia bacterium (assembly GCA_031389635.1). GTDB lineage: Bacteria > Actinomycetota > Acidimicrobiia > Spongiisociales > ZC4RG35 > DATEEG01. Next base: position 17,846 of record JANMST010000372.1, read on the forward strand.
GGCGGGCCTTTCTCGAGGCGCACCATGCCGTGATGGCGGTTCTCGGGGAGGAACTGGAGGAGATCGGCCTCCCGATCGGGTTCTACGACGTCCTGGTTCAACTGACCGAGGCCGAACCCGGCGGCCTGAGAATGGCCGAGCTGGCTCGCCGGGTCCTGCTCTCCAAGAGCGGCCTCACCCGCCTGGTCGATCGGATGGCGGGCCAGGGCCTCGTTCGGCGGAGGCCCTCGCCCGAAGACGGACGCGGCTACTACGTGGTCGCCACCAACCTCGGACGGAGCGCGTTGCGCCAGGCCAGTCCCGGCCACCTTCGCGGGGTGGCCAACCACTTCACGTCCTTGCTCACCGAAGAGGAACTCAGAGTCGTCACCCGAGCCATGACCCGGGTCGCTGATGCCGCCGGGTTCGGTCCCGCCGACGAGGAGCAGCGGTCTCAGGCGGGCTGAGCGAAGCTCGGAGGCGACGGATCAAGTTCATCGGTGGACCGATGAGTTCTCGGGGGGCCGGCGTTATATCTCTCAATGTGACCGGCGGGCTGCGGTCAGGCAACAATGGCCAGGCCCCACAATTCGAAGGAGATCCCCTCGTGGACTACAAACTTCAACTGGTTCTGATTCCCGTCACGGACGTTGATCGTGCCAAGGCCTTCTATACCGAGAAGGTCGGCTTCAACCTGGATGTCGACCATCGCGCTGGCGACGAGTTCCGGGTTGTGCAGATGACGCCGCCGGGCTCCGCCTGCTCGATCAGCGTCGGAATCGGCCTCACGGATTCGACTCCCGGCTCGGCCAAGGGGATGCACCTCGTCGTCACTGACATCGAGGCGGCTCGGGGCGACCTGGTCGGTCGGGGGGTGGAGGTGGGCGATGTCCGCCATCTCGAGGAGGGCGCCTGGGTGCCCGGGCCTGACCCCCAGCACCAGGACTACGGCTCCTTTGCCCATTTCAACGACCCAGACGGCAACACCTGGGTCTTGCAAGAGGTCGGACATGGCGCTGCCGGTGCATGAAGTCAGGGACGTGGACCAGGCTGACGCCTTGACAGCCGCCGCCATCGGGGGCCATGAGGTGGCGTTCGCCACCCTCACCGAGCGATACCGCCGGGAACTGCACGTCCACTGCTATCGGATGCTGGCTTCGTTCGACGAAGCCGAGGATGCCGTGCAGGAGACCTTCCTTCATGCCTGGCGGGGTCGGGAGGGATTCGACGGCGGCTCGATGTTCCGTGCCTGGCTCTATCGCATCGCCACCAATGTCTGTCTTGACATGCGCCGCCGCAGCTCGCGTCGCTTGACGAGCCTCCGGTCGTTTGCCGAGGTTCCGTGGATGCAGCCGTACCCGGACGCCTTGTTGGACGAAGTGGCTGCCAGCGACGACGCACCGGACACCGTGATCGTCGATCGGGAGACGATCGAGTTGGCCTTTCTTGCCGCCATGCAGGTGCTTCCTCCCCGACAGAGGGCGGCGCTGATCTTCCGCGACGTCCTGGGGTGGTCAGCAATCGAGACCGCGTCTCTCTTGAAGACGAGCGTTGCCGCCGCCAATAGCGCTCTGCAGCGGGCTCGATCGACGATGCGGGAGCACCTGCCTGCCCGGCGGGCGGAATGGATTGCCGGCAAGCCGAGCCCCGAAGAACGGGAACTGTTGGACCGGTTCATCGACGCTCACGAGCGGTGCGATGCGGCCGCGGCTCTGGCGATCGCTTCTCAGGACATCCGGATCTCGATGCCGCCGGACCAGATGGTTTTCGACGGCCTTGCGGTCATAGGGCCGTTTCTGGAGCGGGCGTTTGGAGAGGATCGGGATGGGGATTGGAGACTGGTTCCGACCTGGGCCAATCGTATGCCCACGGCCGCCAGCTATCTTCGGCGGCCCGGCGACTCCGAGTTCAGAGCGTTCAAGTTCGATGTGCTTCGGATCGAGCACGGCGCCATTGTCGAGATCACGACGTTCGGCGCCGGGCTATTCCCCAAGTTCGGCCTGCCCGCAGTGCTGGCGCAGGTTTGAGGTTCGAAGTTCGAAGTTCGAAGTGGGTTTCAAGATTCGAGCCTTTGTGGCTCGTGGCTCGTGGCTCGTGCCTTGAGGCTTGAGGCCTCGACCTCGACCTCAAACCTCAAACCTCAAACCTCAAACCTCGAAGTTCGAACCTGCCTACGACGCGTCGGCGGCCGCTGCGGCCGGGTCGATCCGCAGAGTGCCGCTGGAGTAGTAACCGACGACGGCGACTTCGCCTTCACTGGTCCGGACTTCACCGTCACCGACCAGCAGTCCGGCGTACTCCGGGAAGAGGTCAAGGTCGGTGATTGAGATCTGGTCGCCGAGGCATTGGACCGGGAACGACTCGCCGATCGCCTCGCACAGCCTGACGCCGTTGGCATCCGAGAACAGGGTGCCCTTGACGAACACCGGTGTCTCACCTTCGAAGGTGAGGACCTGATCGATCGACACGGGGGCCATCCGGCCTCCGCTAGCAGTGTCACTGGTCCCTTCATCGCCAGAACTCTCTGCACTGCAAGCCGTCAAAGCGAGGGCGAGTATCGCCCCGGCTGCCACCATTTTTCTTGTCTTCATGACCGTTTCCTCCGCAGCTTTTGGCTGAATTGCTTTGTTATTGGCATCAAATCGTGCCGCCGGTGCCAACGGTTCCATGGGCGCGCCAGCCCCAGACGCTCCCACCGCCGCCCCTAGTTCATTGGCGGCAGAGACAGTGCCAATTCGTCGGCCAGGGCGCGTGTGGTGGCGCGTGCTCGCAAACGGTCCCGCAAATGGCGCCCGAGGGTGGCGTCGAAGTGGCGGGCGAGGGCGGACTCGTCCCCGGTCGGTGATCCGATGAGCGGGTCGAGGTCGATGCTGGAATCGACCTCGGAAGCCTCGGACGACAGCTCGATCAGGAACGATCTCAATTCCCGGACCGACTCCGATCTTCGGCCTGCCACCCAGAGGCCCCCTGCGACCTGACGCACGTGGTCCCAGCGCGATCCAAAGCCGACTGCTCGCACATGGGGAGCCAGCAGGTCCAGGCCCCTTCTCAGTTCGGAAGCCAGGTCCGTGTCGTTTTCGGTCTTCAACCTCAGCTCGTCGATAAGAGCCTCCCAGATGGCCTCGACGCCAATCGGTGGGCCGAACGGTGGGTCGGCCGCCGCCACCCAGATCACAGGATCCCGCACTCCGTCGGCCCTCAGAGCCCGGGCGAGGTCGTCGACCAGGACGGGAATGTCATCCTCCTCAACCCGGTCGACCTGATTGAGAACAAAGCGGAATCGCTCGTGGTGATGCACCAGCGGCGCCAGGTGCTCGGAATGGAGCACACGATCCCGGTACTTCTCAGGGTCGACCACCCAGACCACGAGGTCGATGATCGGGAGCACCCCCGCCACAGTCTCCCGGTGCCGGCGGTCGACCGAATCGACGTCCGGAAGATCGATGATCGCGATCGGTTGATCGAGATCGTGGACAACGATGTCGACGATCCCGAACCTGTCGAACAGACCTGCGAGACGGCTGGCGAACGGGGCCGGTACCCACGCCAGGGCCTCCGAAGTGGTCGGCCTGATCGCGCCCGAGGGAGAAACCTCTTCGTCGGCGAACGCGTTCAAGAGGCTCGACTTGCCCG
>JANMST010000400.1:0-2048 GCA_031389635.1 Acidimicrobiia bacterium
ACCAAAGCTCATCCCGGCGATCGTGATGGGGATGTCCAGCACCAAGGGTTTGCGAGCGAATCGACTGCCGAGAACGGTTTTGGTCTCGCACCGTTCCCGATAGCCCTCAAGTGGGTAACGGGAGGCGGAGGCGGTGATGAATACAAGGTCGTCAAAGGTGGGCAAGACCCTCTTAGCGCCCCAGCCCCGGATCTCGTAACGGCCCTCCTCGGCCATGGTGTGGATCTGGTCGATCACCACAGGCGGGAAAGTATGGCTGGGCCGCAACGGAGGTGAACGGGGATACCCGGGTGCAGGCGACGAGTCCGCCATCAGTATTTGTGCGCCTTGACGGCGTCGAAGTTATAGAGCTGTTTGGCGGAGGCGACCTTCTTGACGTTTTGAGGCTCAATATGGTCGAAGCCGGCCAGGGCGGCCAATTCCTTCACCCTCAAGACGTCGCCCTCGGTCAATTCTTCGATTCGAGCGTCCGACCCCAACGACCCGATGCCGCCGCCCACATAGATGATCGCTTCGTAGAGGGAATCGCCCAGGGCTTCACCGGCATTCCCCCCAACGAGGATCGTGCCGGCCTGGGCCATGAAGGCGCTCATCGCCCCGACATCACCAGCGACCGCCAGGGTGCCGCCTTTCAACGAAATGCCTGTGCGCAGAGAGGAGTCGCCTTCGATGACGATGAGCCCACCGTGAGCGGTGGCTCCAGTTGATTCGGAAGCGTTCCCCTTCACTCGGATCGTCCCGCTCATCAGATTCTCACCGACTCCCCACCCGACGAAGCCGAGCACAGTGATGCTGGGACCATCGGCGAGGCCGCCGATGTAGTAGCCGGCATTCCCATCGATGATGATTTCGATGTGATTGGTGAGACCCACTGCCAGGCTGTGCTTGCCTTTGGGATTAGTGAGGAATACCTCGCTGCCATCGCCCAGGCTCCGCAGTCGCTCGTTGATCTGGCGGGTGCTCAGCTCATCGCAGTTCAGCGTGTCCAAATGTGGATCTCCTCCGGCATCGGCTCGAATACCTCGGCCTTCTCGATGTCGGGAAGTCCTGACAGGGCACGATATTCCGAGGCCATGGCTACGTAGTCGGGTGTCTCAGCGATGACGGCTGGCTTGCACGCAAAGGGATCGCGCAACACGGCGAACTGATCCTTGGTCGAGACCAGCAGCGTGTAGAACCCGTCCATGGTCTTCATCAAAGTTCGCAGCGCCTCTCCGAGGTCGCAGCCACGCGCCATTTCCAGGGCCACCAGCCGGGCTCCCACCTCGGTGTCGTTGTCGGTATCAAAGCGAACGCCCTCACCTTCAAGGTCGCGGCGAACCGTGAAATAGTTCGAGAACGATCCATTGTGGACGAAGCACAGGTCGGCCGCCGGCGAGAACGGATGCGAGTGTTCGGTCGTAACCGCAGATTCCGTGGCCATCCGAGTGTGGCCGATGGCCTGGTAGCCACTCCGGGCCGGAATCCCGAACCGATCGCAAATCTCCCTGGGGGAACCCACATCCTTGAACACCTCGAGCGACTCACCCCAACTGACCAGCACCAACTCCGGTGCGGTGGACGCCAGGCTGCTGAGGAAACCCTTGGGGTCGCCGACTGCGGAAAGTATGGCGTCGGTCCCCACCAAACGGACCTCCGCATCAAGCCGATCCCCGAGCGCCGCCCAGTCGTAACCGACCTCCGGAGAACGCAACGAATACTTGGTGACACCGCCGGGGGCATCCTCATAGATGGCGATACCGGCCGAATCAGGTCCTCGGTCGGTCATGGCCTCGAGCATCCGGCTGGCCAGCACGCCCAGTTCTGATTCCAATTCGGGTGTTCGAAGGTGCAGGCCAACTATGCCGCACATGTTCGACGACGCTCCTCGGTCGAGTTGAAGCATGTTACCCGGAGTTGAAGGAGAGGAACTTTCGACCTAATAGAAAATCGGCCCTTTCGAGGGCGGTCCGATTCACCAGCTTTCTAGATTCCGCCTCGGTTCCATCGATGGAGGTATGACGTGGCGGACAGTCGGGCAGAGCTGAAGGCGCGGGCCGAAGAGGACG
>JANMST010000428.1:0-5396 GCA_031389635.1 Acidimicrobiia bacterium
GGCCACCTCCAGTGCCATCGAGCCAGCTTGGGAAGGCGACTCGGGCTCCATCTATACCCGGGCGGTGGTCGACGGAATCAGGAGCGGGTCGGCTGACCTCGACGGCGATGGGCGGATCACAGCCCGCGAGCTTCACACCCATGTCGCCGGCCTCTTGAACAAGGAAGGCAGGCAGTCTCCCCGCAAGTTCGAGTTCGACGACGCCGGCGACCTGGTGGTTGCCAGACCGGGCAACCAACCAATGCCGGTGCAGCCGCTCGTGTCCAAGCACCAGGACCCGCCGGTTTCGGCTCCGGTGGCGGCGGCAGTCGCTCAGGAGATACCACCACCGGCTCCGCCGCCCACCAGAGGGTCGCGACCGAGACGGCGGGCTCCGGCCTGGATCCCGAGAATGTTGGCGGTGGCTCTGGCAACTCTGCTCGGCACCCTCTGGTTGACCGGTGCGATCGGATTCCTCCCATCACCGTTTGCTACTACAACCACCGTCGCGGCAGTTGAAACGACGACAACCGCACCTGCCGCCGCCACGACCGAGGCGATCACGACCACCACGGGTGGTGCGACTACGACATCTTCCGACACGACGACCACGACGGTCGAACAGTCGACCACCACCATCGTGGAAGTGGTTCCGGTTGCCTGGGAGTTGTCCCTCGATGAGCAGTTCGCCTCCAACTCGCGTTCGTGGGCCGAGGGTGACTTCACCGACGCCTCCGGCACGTCTTCCTATCGCTTTATCGGTGGGACCTACGAGGGGTACTCAACGACTGCCAACCAGCAGACCTACTGGAGCTTGATTCCGGTCACCCCGGCGTCGGAACTCTTCTACGTTGAGACCGAGGTCACGAGCTATCTCACCGGCAGTCAGTGCGGCCTAGCTCTCCAGAACCAGGCCGGATTCGTGCTGGCTGTCGCGCTTGGCGACGGCCAGGTGATCGCCCGCCGCCTCTACTCCGGGGGAACCGAGGCCAACTCGGGATTGTGGGATGTGGCGGTGACGGATCCGGTCGAGACTGAAATCGGGCTTTGGGTGGATGGAACCAGCGTCACGATCTACCTCGACGATGCCGAGCTCGCCACCTTCGACGAGCCCACCCTGGCCGGCGTGAGTGAAGTTGGGATCATCCTGATGGGTGGATTGGAGACCTACTGCGGCTTCGACTATCTGGTCGAATACGACGGGTAGGAACGGTCACTCTTCACCGAGGTCGAGCGGACTGGTCTTCTCGGGTTGCGGGGGCGGCTGAAGGTGCGAGCTCGATCGTCTTGTTTCAGCGAAGGCAGGAGGGCACCCGGCCTTCACCTCATTCTTTGGCGTGTGAGCGTCGGTCCCTACCTTCTTTGGCGCCACAGCGGCGCGGGCGAAGCTGTAGCGCCAATGAACCTTTGGAGCGACGCCCACCCGCCAAGGAACCGGTCCGGGCGGCCCTACAACCAGGGCTTACTTCCTTCGCTGCTCTTTCCTTGATTGCCGGCCCATCAAACAGAGAGCCAAACCCTCACTTCTCGTCGAGGTCGACTCTGAGCGCCGCGACGAATGCCTCCTGGGGCACCTCCACCGAGCCAACCATCTTCATCCGCTTCTTCCCTTCCTTTTGACGGTCGAGAAGCTTCTTCTTGCGGCTGATGTCGCCGCCATAACACTTGGCCAACACGTCCTTGCGCTTCGCCTTCACGGTCTCCCGGGCGATGATGCGGCCACCGATGGCTGCCTGGATCGGAATGTCAAAGAGTTGGCGGGGAATGAGGGCTTTGAGTCGCTCGGTCATCACCTTCCCGTATCCGAAGGCTTTGTCCCGGTGGACAATTGACGAGAACGCGTCGACGGGCACACCGTTGAGAAGGATGTCGACCTTGACCAGGTCCGAAACGCGGTAGCCCGAGGGCTCGTAGTCGAGCGACGCGTAACCCTTGGTCCGCGACTTCAGCATGTCGAAAAAGTCGAAGACAACCTCCCCCAGAGGCATTTGATAGGTGAGCTCCACCCGCTCGGGCGAGAGGTAATGCAACGAGACGTGCTCTCCGCGCTTGGTTTGGACCGACTCCATGATGGGGCCAATGAACTCGGATGGAGAAATAATCATCGTCTTGACGTAGGGCTCCTCGATGTGATGTCGAGAGTCGGCGTCGGGCAAGTCCTGGGGAGACTTGATCTCCATCACCTCGCCATTAGTCAGGCTGACCCGGAACGCGACCGACGGGGCGGTGGCGACCAGGTCGAGGTTGTATTCCCGTTCGAGGCGTTCCCGGACGATCTCCATGTGTAGGAGCCCGAGGAAGCCAAGCCGGAATCCGAACCCCAACGCACGGCTCGACTCCGGCTCGTATTGCAGGGAAGCGTCGTTGAGCTTGAGTTTCTCAAGCGCCTCCCGCAGCCGTTCGAAATCGTCCCCGTCCGTCGGGAACAAACCTGAGTAGACCATCGGCTTCGGCTCGGCATAGCCTGGGAGGGGCTCAGTGGCAGGGTTGCGAGCCGTGGTCACGGTGTCGCCCACCTTGATCCGACCGATGTCCTTGACGCCGGTGATGAGGTAGCCCACTTCCCCCGGGCCGAGAGACTGGACCGCCACCGCCTTCGGTGTAACGACGCCGACCTCCTCGGTGCCGTGGGTCTCGCCGGTAACCACGAATCGGATCCGATCGCCGGCCGAGAGGGTTCCGTCGACCACTCGGACGTAGCAAACGACTCCGCGGTAGATGTCGTAGTAGCTGTCGAACACCAAAGCCCGGAGTTTGGCTTCGGGATCTCCCACCGGAGCGGGGATGCGTCGCACGATCTCTTCGAGCAGGGTGTCGACCCCGGCCCCGGTCTTTGCTGAGAGAGCCAGGACTTCTTCGGGCTTCCCTCCCAGGATTTCGACCAGTTCACCGGTCACCCGTTCGGGATCGGCCGCAGCGAGATCGATCTTGTTGAGGGCCGGGATGATCTCGAGCCCGGCGTTGATAGCCATGTAGGCATTGGCGAGGGTCTGGGCCTGAACCCCCTGGGCGGCGTCGGCCAGCAACAGGGCTCCCTCGCAGGCGGCCAGGGAGCGGGACACCTCATAGGAGAAGTCGACATGGCCCGGCGTATCGATCAGGTTGACGACGTAGTCCTGGCCGTCGCGGGCCTTGTAGTTGAGGCGGACGGCCTGGGCTTTGATCGTTATCCCTCGCTCCCGCTCGAGGTCCATCGAGTCGAGAACCTGGTCCCGCATGTCCCTGGCGGAGAGCGCCCCGGTCATCTCCAGGAGGCGGTCGGCCAGCGTCGACTTTCCATGATCGATATGGGCGATGATGCAGAAATTACGGATGCGCGCTGGAGGAAACATGGTGAAGGGGGGCCAGGCGGCATTGTATCTGGCGGAGCCCGGCTGCTATCGTTGCCCTTCTGGCGGTCGGCCACATCTGGCTGGCCGTTCGATGTTTTATCAGTCCGGCGTTCGATGTTTACCGGTCCGGACGACGGGCCGACCGATTCACCAACATTTCGAGAGAGTTGCTTCTGCCTCATGGCCAACATCAAGTCACAGATCAAGCGCAATCGCCAGAACGAAGGCCGCGCCGCCCGTAACAAGTCGGTCAAGTCGGAATTAAAGACCCGCATCAAGGGAGTGACCAACGCCCCCGAGGGCGAAGATGCCGGCGAGCTCTACCGCTCGGCCCAGAAGCGGATCGACATGGCCGTCACCAAGGGCCTGATGCACCCCAACACCGCCGCCCGCCGCAAATCCCGCCTGGCAAAGCGCGTCGGGTAGCGCGCGGTTTCAAGCTTCGGCCGCCGGTGGTTCGGGGGCCGCAAGTCTCAAGCCTCAAGTCTCAAGTCCACGGCTTCGCCGCGATCTAGACGACCGCTCACTTTGAGGTTCTGGCTTGAGGCTTGAGGCTTGAGGCCACCCGAACAACAGGCGGGTGAACCGGCACGCTTCACGCTCGTCTGCGAGTTCCATACCAGCGGCATAGGGCGACTGTCAGGCGTTCGAGGGTCACCCGGTGAACTTCTTCGGGTTGGGTCTTCATCACTCGATCCGCCCTGACCAGGGCGGCCAGCGCCTTGCTCAACGAGGAATCGTTGACCCGTCCCCGATCCCGCCACATGCGCGCGGCTCGTCGGTCGTCTGACCTTGCCCCGATCGCCGATCGAAAAGACTCCTCATCCTCGGAGGCCGAAGCCACAGCCCGCCTCCGAAGGTCGCCCTCGAGTGCTGCGAGCAAGACCAGGGGATGACCGTGGGTCATGAAGTCCGATAGGCGCCTGAGGGCTTCGCCAACATTGCCGGCGGAGATGGCGTCGGTGTAGTGCACCAGCGGATCGTCGGGACGGCTGCGAAACCGATCGAGAACCAACGCCTTGGTGATCTTGCCGCGGTGTTCATGGAGTTGATCAAGGGCCTGTCCGAGGGCAGCGATGTCAGTGCCGAATCGCTGCAGAAGGGCTTCGCTCGCATCTCCCTCGAGCACGAGATCACGGTGGCGAATCTCGTTGCCGAGCCATTCCCCCGCCTGCCGCTCCCACATCTTTCTAACCGCGACCACTTCCCCGGTGGCTTTGATCAGCTTGGCTAATACGGCGGGTAGCGATCCGAACGCCACCATGCTCACCGCCACCGAGTCGTCATCCGCCTGGGTCAGGAGCTCTGCCAGAAGCACGGTTTCGGCCGCGTTGAGATTCTGGGCTTCGACGACCATGACGCCCTGTTTGTCGCCAAAGAGAGAACCCGACTGAAGCATCGGGATGAGGGGCTCGAGGTCGGTTCTCAGGGGTCCCTCTCCGTCCTCTCCCCCGCCCCGGCCGGGGACATCGAGACGAACGATCTGGTCGGGAGGGACGCCGGCCGCGATCAAAAAAGCGCGCCCACGTTCCAGCATCTCCTGACGCTCTCCCGGACCACCATTGTTGGCGCCCGACACATGGAGGATGTTTTTCATGCCGGTATCCGGGCGGTTCGACCGAACAAAGAGACGAGGTCGGCAGCTTCCTCGACATCGTGAACTCGAATGAAGTCCGCTCCATACTCGAGGGCCAGCGCGATGTACGCCATAACCCGATGGTCTTCCGCCTTTCGTGGGATTGGGATCAATACCGGCTTGCCAAGCTCATGAAGCGAAGCGCTCTCTCGAATGACCTCCATCTGCAGCCTCGTGTAGGCCTGATAGTCACCGCGATAGTTGAGAGCGATCCCTGGGTCCAAGACGACATTGACGATTCCCTCGGCGGCGAGCTCATCCAATCGCAGTCGGAAGACCTCGGCTGTCCGAGCCGCCTTGCGCGGTCCGGTGTCGATTGAGCCGACATCGTGAGGATGATCGCCTTCGACATAAACAGCGACCGCAGCAGCCTGCGACGAAGCCACCACCTTGCGCATTTCTGGATCGACCAGACCGCCGGTGTCGTTGATCATCTGGACACCTCGCTG
>JANMST010000162.1:0-6000 GCA_031389635.1 Acidimicrobiia bacterium
GCAGAAAACAACGACCTCGTGGCCACGCTCGGCAAGTCGCACCGCTAGTTCCTGAACGTGGTGTTCAACTCCACCGTAAGTAGCGGGCAGCCCGCGTTGTCCGATCATCGCAATACGCATGCGAGGTTCCCCCAAATTAGATGCCGTGGTGGGCAAGACGCCCACCACGGCAGGATAGAGCTACGGCAGGATGACTTCGCAGTTGCGGAAGACCGTTCCCGGTTCCTCGTCGTAGCACGTGTCTACTCCGAGACCACCATTGAGGATGTCAGATCCCATGCCGCCTACCAGCGTGTCGTCGCCGGCGCCGCCTTGCATCTGGTCATTCCCTGCGGCTCCCTGCAAGTTGTCGTTGCCAGGGCCGCCTGACAGGACGTCGTTGCCGTTACCACCCTGGAGTTCGTCGTCTCCGTTATGGCCCTCGATGGAGTCGTCTCCCGAACCACCCTCGAGGTCATCGTTGCCGTTGCCCCCGTTGATTCGGTCGTTTCCGGGGCTGAATACCACCTTGTCGTCCCCGTCGCCCCCGCAAACGAGGTCGTTGCCAGCACCAGGCGACACGGTGTCGTTGCCAGCTCGTGCGTTGATTACATCGTCACCGTCAGTGCCCGTGATGGTGTCGTCTCCGTTGCTGCCGGCCGGCTGGGTTACAGGCTGACCCTCGCAGACGACGGTTGCAGCAATGGCGGCGGTTGTGCCCACCAGGAGGACGACACTTGTGATGACGACCCCCCAGCGGAATCGAGTCCAGATTCTCATCTGATCCCTCCTCGCTCGTTGTACTTCGTCGCGACACCCGATCATCGGTAGCTCCGTGGGGTGTGCGCAGGTGCCAGCATGGCCGCGATGCCTGACAAGTCAAGGTTCATTTGGATTTCCGGTCCGTTGTTCTTGCTGTGATTGCTTGAAAATCGCCCGTATTTCCTATCGATTCCGGCAATCGATGTCCTGACCTTGAAGCGACCGGATGATCAATAGGACTATGTGCCGATGGGATTCGAAGACCGTTGGGCACCTCGCAATTCTCCATTTGTAACGATGGAGCCGCGTCATAAGCCATTTCCTATCGCGAGCTTCGAATCCGTCGTCGGACGTCGGCCGGTGTGACAAGTAGCGCACCGGCGCCGAGGGCGAAAGTGCCGGCGAGGCAGGTTGCCAGTCCGCCGACGATGAGCGACGCCGGTCTAGCGGCCAGGTCGGGCGCGAGCCATAACCGTATCGGAATCATGACGATGACCGCCGCAGCCACAACGAGAGTCAAGCGCCAGATCACTCCCCGTATGCCCGCGAAGGCTTCACCGAGATGCTTACGTACGCTGATGGCCGCGTGCCAAACATTGACAATCTGAGCGAGCGAGTAAGCGATTGGCACCATGAACAGCGTCGGTGGTCGCCAGAAGACCATCGCCACCCCCAGAAATAAGAAGTTGGCAGCCGCTCCATAGATCGTGTTACGCAAGTACGTCGCGGTGTCGAGTCGGGCGAACGTGACACCGAGCAGCATGCGCTGTAGGGCTGCTGTCGGCAGACTCGCCGCATACACCGCCACCGTGATCCCAAGAATCCGGGCTTGGTCGGCCGTGAAATCACCGGTACCGAATAGCCCTGCCACCAACGGCGCACCCCCAACCGCGACCACCGCGGTGAGAGATACTGATATCAAGAGCATGAGCCGTAACCCGTCGCGGAGGAGGGCGCGTAGTGCCTCCAGGTTGCCGGTCGCGTGGAGGCGACTCATTGGAGCAATGAACGCCGTCATCACAGGCCTAAAGAGCAATGTTCCGCCGACTGCACTGACCAGCCGGTTTGCGTAGGTCAGGATCGTGATCGAGCCGGGCGCTAAGAAAGAGGCGACCATCAGTTCCACCAACCGAGTAGCGAGTTGCAGAGCTGAAGCGGCCAATGGCCGCAGCGATCGGATTCCGACAACGCGAGTCTCAGGAGTCAGCAAACGACCTGGAACAAAGGAAAATCCACTGTTCCGAGCGAGAAGCCAACTTGCCACAAGTTGAAGAACGGCACCAGCAACATATGCCGAGACAGCTAGCTGTACGCCAACTCTTCCGGGTGAAGCTAGAAGTACCGAGACGACGGTCAACCCGGGTAGCGCCTGCACAGCAGATGCCAGTCCGTGCCTGCGGTGGGCATGGCGAAATGCAAGTAGAACCTGCGATGCAGCGAGCGGTGGAATGATCAGGAACGCCACCCGGGCGAGATCGGCCGCGAACTCCTGGGTGGCAGGGCTCATTCCCGGTGCGATCGCCCGAATCAATCCATGAGCTAGAAGAATGCACACCACAGCCAGCCCACCGGTGAGGATGAACGTTGCAAGCAACGTGGCGCTGGTCTGAGCATTGGTGCGGCGGGCTTCGTTGGTCTCAAGCCACCTACTGATCGCCGGTACGAGAACCTGAACAACGGTCGGTGGAAAGAAGACAGCTACGCCGAGGGGGATCCGAAGGGCTGCATACAGGGCATCTGTGTTGGAGCCCGCGCCCAACAAAATGCCCAAGGTGAGATCGAGAAGCAATCCGGCTCCGAGAGCGACGACAGATCCCAAGCTGCCTGCGGCGCTCTCGCGCAGAAGTCTGGGACTCTCGCTTGCGGACGACCCGCTCACCCTCGCTTCCGACCGTAGCCATACCTCAGCATTGCGAGGCCGGCAATCGCCAAAACCAATACTTGACGACCGAACGTAAGTCCGGAGCGCCACCGTTCGTCAGCAACGATGGTCACAGCTCCGGTCCGCATCCTGTCGGGATTGCCTGACACGGTATGGGCGATGCCTAGATGAGCAACGTGGCCCTTCACGCCAAGTGATCGACCTGCGAGCTCCGGGACAAGCTTGTCTCGCAACGAACGAAGGATCGCTTCAGGATCATCAGTAAGCCTCTCGTATCGGATTCGAGCCACCGGTACGTCGCGTCGCACGACCCAAAGCGCCTCTGTTATCCCGTTCCACCAGGTCCAAAGGATGGCACTCTTAGCGGCGCCGATCCGGTCCATTGTCGCCCCCTCACCGCGGTCCGGCGATGCCTTTGGGTTGAGCCACGAGTAAGCGGTCGCCCGAGGATCGCGCAACAGGTGGAGAACGCGCAGATCTACTGAGTCGAGGATGGACAGAACGGCCCCATAGGTGGGAGTCTTAGAGCTGTCCACGATGACCTCGGCTTGCGAGATTTTGGCTATTGCGCTGTAGAGACGGTCTGTAGCGGTGATGTAGTAGTCATGCTCGCGAATTCGTCGGGGATCACGTATCCAGCGCAGCGCACGGACCCCCGCACGCAGGCGAAGCAACTCACGCTCTGAGCTGCGAAGCCGAACGAGATCGATCTGGTCTCGGTCACCAAAAGCCTCCGCAATAACAGCACTCCAGAACGGACAGGCTTCGAACAATTGACCGCAGCCGCAGCTCCAGTTCTCGGCAAGACCGCGGGTCCAGAGATGTCGGAGCTCCCCGACTCCCACCACGCCGGGGGTCGATGCAAGAAGATTGCCGATGAGCGTGCTTCCGGTACGACCCGTTCCGGCTATGAACAGCACCGGAACCCTGTTAGCCATGAACGGGTTCTGGCCGGCGTCCCACATCGGGGCCGTCATGTCGGATCGGTGTAACCCGAACATCGCGCCCAGACTGACAGGCTGCCAACGCTATAGCTACCACGTACGAAAGCAGGATCAGCTGAGTCATCGGGTTGCCCGTGACACTCTCTATCAGGTACGCCGCAAAGATGCCTGCAAATCCCTCTGCGAGACCGCGCTTTGGGCTCGGGGGCCCGGTTTCGGACTGAGTCCGCATCAACGCGGTCCGTACTTGCCAGCCCATGACGAGTAGGAATCCAATGTAGGCAGCAAGCCCAATCGCGCCGAGTTCGACAAAGGAGCGGACAAAGTCATTGTGTGGTTCCCGACCCGAGTCGGTCAATTCGCTAACGACGCCGAGGCCGACTCCTGTCGCACGCCGCCCTTCACCGACCTCAACAACGGTTTGCCAGTAGTCGAGGCGCCACGTCAAGGAATTTCCTGGTGTCCCTCGAAGAGTTGGTCCCTCGCCGAGGTCAGCGAGCCGCTCTCCCACGGCAGGGACGAAGGGTGCAACTGCGATTGTCGCCAGGGTGACTGCGAGGAGCAGCCACCGCCGACCCATCAGCGCGATCACGATCACACCGACTGCAAACGCTGCGTAGCTGGTGCGGGAGTAGGTGACCACGAGGCTGGCGATGACCACCACCAGAAGAACTCTTGATACGAGCTTGTAAACGCCCGGCAGACTTCGGATGACCGCTATCAGCGCGAGGCCGATGACCGCAAGGTAGAAGCCGTACGTGTTCGGATGGGCGAATGAGCCCTCGATGCGCGATATCCCATCTATCAAACGGCCGCGCCCTTCAATGAACTGCCAGACACCGAAACCGAGCGGGACGATTGTCGACGCTCCGACTGCCAACAACAGCCTTCGCACGGCCGCTTGGTCGGTGAGGAGATTGTCGAGGACGACGACGAACACAGTGAGGAAGACCCAGCGCGAGGCACCGGTCAGCGCCGTAACGCGATCATCAGAAAGAACACCGCTCAGGATTGCGGCCGATGTGACGACAGCCACAGCTATTCCTATGGGTGAGATACGCAGGGGCCGCTCAAACCGCCGCAGGATCAGCCAAATGATCGATATCAGCGTGTAGAGGCCCGTGATCAACACGGACAGGCGTAGCGCCTCTTCGTCCACACCAGGATGGGCCAAGTCAATGGCGGTCCGTCCGCCGACCATCAATAGCGTCAACAACTCAAAGCGCCTGACCCCGATCGCAATGGCGGCCATCAACACGATCGCCCCCACAGAGACGGTGACAACGAGCGGGCGATCTGAGGCAATGACGGCGACACCAACTATTGCCAAGGACGCCGGGCCAAGGACTGCAAGCATCCGCCCTCGGCCGTACTGGTGGTTCAGGGGCCTCTCGGTGGAGCCGCTCATACGATATTTTCGACGATCTGCACGAGTTCGATTGACGCTGTCGCTTCAACTGTTGAGAGCTGTGCGGCGCCAGCATGTTCGATATACGCCTCGCGGACGATCAGGTGGGCGCTGTCGTCTACGTCGAAAACGATCGTGTCCGGGTCGGCGTCGGTGAAACTTCCCCCTGCAATCTCGACCTCGGCGTTCTCTGCGACGTGGACCTGGGCTTGGGTACCAGACCCCCCACGCAATTCGGGATCAGTGCCGACGCACTCCTGAAGCACCAAATTCTGGCCCCAGAGTCTGAAGTTTCGTTTGTTGTCGTGGGCGGTTGCATTGACAAGTCGTACGTTGCTGGCCTTGATGTCATATCCCGCGTCAGTGTTACCTGAGGCAATCGTTTCGATCAGTTGTAGGTTGTAGACCCCGGCTTCGGCAACGAACCCATCTCCGTTCCAGTAGTCGTGCAGCGTGTCGCGAGCGTTCTTCATCGTGACTCGTTCGATGATCACGTCGTGCACGGTATCGCCTAGGTGCACTCCGATCGCGAAGTTGTCGCCATCTTGTTGCTGGGAATCTCCGATCACATCGGTAATCCTCACGTCGTGGGTGTTGTACCCGAGCCGGATTGCGCCTTTGGAGAATCCGGAGACCTCGACATCGGAGATACTCAGCCCGACGATTGTGGCGTCGGCTTGCCCTTCCCCCGCTCCGTTTTCAAAGAAACGACGAACATTGCTGGCGGTGACATTGGCAATCGCCAGGTCGGTGATCGGGGCAGCCACATAGAAGCAACCGTTCCCCATCTGGGCGCAATGGAGGTTGGCGAAGACCAGATGGTCGGCGCCGCTCGCCAGCCGGAAAAGTGGCGCGCCGGGTTCGCCAGCCGGGTCGTACGGGTTGGACCGATCACCACGAAGTTCCGGCCTGGGTCCATTGATCGGTCCCCGGATTGTGACCGGGTGTCCTGGAGTTCCACCGGCACTGAGATTGATCGATTGCGAGACCAGGTAGACGCCGGCATCGGTCACCAGTTCGACTAC
>JANMST010000452.1:0-7374 GCA_031389635.1 Acidimicrobiia bacterium
GAATCACCACCGTGCCGATCGCCACCCAGCTCGCCCACGCCGTCGGATACTCCTACGTCACCAAGCTCAGCCATGAGGACACCGTCACCGCCGTCTACTTCGGTGACGGTGCCACCTCGGAAACCGACTTCCACTCCGGCATGAATTTCGCCGGGGTATGGAAGGTTCCGGTGGTATTCATCTGCTCGAACAATCTCTACGCGATATCGGTCCCTTACGAGAAGCAGACGGCATCCGAGACCATCGCCCAGAAGGCGGACGGGTACGGATTTCCCGGAGTGCGGGTCGACGGAATGGACGTCCTCGCGGTTTACCAGGCCGTCACAGAGGCAGCTGCCCGGGCGCGTGCCGGAGATGGGCCGACCTTGATAGAAGCCCTCACCTACCGCTACGGCGCTCACGCCACCGCCGACGACGCCCGGCGCTACCGCTCGGCCAGCGAAGAGAGCGCCTGGAGAGAGAAGGATCCGGTCGAGCGCTTCCGGAGGTACTTGATTTCCCGAGGTGAGTGGGACGAACAACTCGGCGAGAAAGTCGCCCTCGAAGTGGCAGACCAGGTCGAGGCAGCAATCACCGAGATCGAGGCCAGGCCCCTCCCCACCCGCGACGACGTTGCCCGCCACGCCTTCTCACGAATCCCCGAGATCGTCATCGAACAACTTCACGAGATGCAGGCAGCCCAGGACGAGCCCCTGACGGCCTTCTCCCCGGAGGAGATCTGGCACGTCGGGACCGACCCGGTGGTGACTGGCCCGACCGCTCACTGGACGATGGCCGAGGCGATAAACGCAGCCCTCGCCGAAGGGATGGAGGCGCGGCCCGGGACGATTCTGCTGGGTGAAGACGTCGGGATCTCCGGCGGTGTTTTTCGAATCACCGAGGGGCTCCAGGAGAGATTCGGCGATGACCGGGTGATCGACACGCCGCTGAACGAGTCCGGAATCGTGGGGACGGCCATCGGGATGGCGATCGCAGGAGCACGCCCTATTGCCGAGATCCAGTTCGATGGGTTCGTGTATCCAGCCTTTGACCAGATCGTCAGCCATCTCGGCCGGTTTCGGTATCGCACCCGGGGCATTGTGAGCCTTCCCGTCGTGGTCAGGTTCCCCAGCGGTGCCGGGATCGGTGCCCACGAGCACCATTGCGACTCGCCGGAGGCGTACTTCGTCCACGCCCCTGGATTGGTGGTCGTCTGCCCGTCGAGCCCGATCGATGCCAAGGGCCTTCTGGCTGCCGCCCTGGAAGGAGACGACCCTGTGATTTTCCTCGAGCCCAAGGTCCTCTATAGAGCAGGTAGAGAAGGGGTCCCAACTTCCCACTACACCATTCCGATAGGTCGGGCTCGAATCGTGCGCGAGGGAACCGATGTCACGATCGTTACCTATGGAGGAATGGTTCCCGTGGCGGCCAAGGCCGCTGAGCAGGCGGCCCAATCGGTCGAGATCATCGACCTGAGGACGCTGTTTCCCTGGGACCGCGAGACCGTTCTCGAGTCGGTCGAGAAAACCGGCCGCCTCGTGGTCGTGCAAGAGCCGCAGGGTGCTGCCGGCGTGGGCGCTGATGTCTCAGCTGTCGTCGCCGAGCGAGCCCTCTACTCCCTGCGGGCACCGATCGTGAGGATCACGGGGTTCGACACGCCGTGGCCGCAGTTCGCCATCGAGCGCCACGCTCTCATCACCCCGGCGAGGGTTTTGGCCGGGATCAAGAAGGTCATGGACGGGTAGTTACACCCGACCGGCCAAAGGGTTCAGCCCTGGCGGCGACCGCCCAGCCAGACCCCGGCGACCACAACTAGTCCACCGGCACCAAGCCAGACTGCCTGCCAATCGAAACCTGCGCCCTCGGGGCTGGGGGCACTGCCCCCGGTTGGAGGGGTCCCGGGCCCAAGGGCCTTGATCGCCAGATCGGCGTCGGTGGTCGAGCACAGCCCCGAACTGAGCACACCGTTGCCCTCGTCGACCGCGAAGACCGCCAGCCGCGTTCCAATCGCCGCCTCAAAGCCACAAGCGGCGCTGTTGTCGGCGGTGGTCACGTCGACAACGGACAGAACATCACCGGCGAGGACGGTTTCGACCTCGAAGGTGTAGGCCACCGACCCGCCTCCTCTGCCGACGACGGCGGGAACTCCGATGACCGTCCCCACGAAGGCGGTGGGGGCGAACTCCAGCAATTGGTTTGGCTCGAGCAGGGCACAACTGCATGCGTCGGCCGGACCGGCGAAGCCAAAGAAGGAAACGACGAGGAAGAGCAAGGGCAGGAGGCGCTTCATGACAGTCAGACGACGGAGCAGGCAACCGCGGTTCCTTCGCCAGGGTTATCCACAGCCGATCCACCACTCAATACGCAATTTGACCGCTCTCAGTGGCTAGGGTGTGTTCCATGCCTCGAAACCGTCGGAAGTTGTCCCGTCGCCGGGCCCTGATCGACTGTCGAATCGGTCACCACCGGTTCGGCCCGAGCAATGAAGCCGGCGGAGGGATTGTCCGCCGAACCTGCCGACACTGCGGATCGTTGTCGATCGACCTGACGGCGGTCGAGACCTCCAAGGCCCCGGCCTCATTCACCACCGAGCGGATCCCTCTCCCCCATCAGAGCTGATCGGCCCGACGCCCTCGTGGCGCCGAACACGCCAGGAACTGGTTGAATCAGGCCAATGGCCAAACCCATCGAAGCCTCCGGCGGTCTGGTCGTTCACTCGACACCTGCCGGCCTCCGGATTTTGGTCGTCCACAGACCGCGCTACGACGACTGGACCTTCCCCAAGGGGAAGAACGAACCCGGCGAGGACTCCCTCGAGGCGGCCCTCCGGGAGGTCGGTGAAGAGACAGGTCAGCATCCACACCCGGTCTCGATGGTGGGCGAGACCACCTATCCGGTCGACGGGATCCCCAAACTCGTGCGCTGGTACGGAATGCGGGTCGTCGAACCGGGGCCATTCGTGCCCAACAGCGAGGTTGACGAGATCCGCTGGCTCGACCCCAATGAGGTCCCGGGCCTCCTCAGCTACGACCACGATCGGGAAATGCTCGAACGGGTCGATCTCGACGCCCTTCTCACCACTGGAACCTTCTACCTGGTCCGCCACGGTGCTGCCGGCGATCGCCAAAGCTGGACTGGCGACGACAACCTCCGGCCACTTTCGGGCAGGGGTGAGATGCAGGCCACGGGCCTGGCCAAAACCCTTGCCGACCAGCGGGTCGAGGCAATCTTGACCAGCCCCTACGTCCGTTGCATCCAGACCGTGCAACCGCTCGCCGAGGCGACCGGGCTCGAGATCGTCGAACACCCGGCGCTGGCCGAAGGCGAAGGCGGAAAGGCCACCCGCGATCTCATACGCAGCCTCATCGGGACCAACACGGTCCTTTGTTCCCACGGCGACGTAATACCGGCGGTGATGGAGTGGATGGTCAACAAGGGAATGACCTTGAAGTCGGACTTCGACTGCAAGAAGGGGTCAACCTGGGAGGTCACGGTCCGTGGTGGGGGTTTCCACAGGGCCCACTACCTGCCACCTCTGGAAGCATGACCTGATCGGCTCAACCGACCTGTTCAAACCAGGTTCCGGTTTCAGAAACCCGCAGCACGTCGTATCGCTCGGCAAGAACAGCAGCGAACTCAGACCCGTTGAGATCGATCACTTCTTCGTAGTCGTGACTCACGAAGACATATGCGGGCAGAGCAGCCTCTATTTCTTGAGCCATGGCTCGCCATTGATCGGTGAAGTAGTACTCGAGAGTCCAACCGCTTTCGACTATGGCATGACCCCGACCGGCCAGCCAGTAGTAGAGAGGATCACCAGCTACGAAGATCGGTCCTGGTCTGCTCCCGGGGGCCATGAGGAACTCGACGTCGGCTGCGATCTGGCCATACGACCCGTTGCTAAAGGTGGTCTGAAAGGCGAGTCGCTGGTCCGGTTCCAGGGCAAAGCCATCCGCCACAAGGGTCGCCGATCTACTCACCAGAAAAACCGCAGACGGAATCAACATCAACATGACCCCGAATGCCAGCCTCCTCGCCAGCTTCTGGTGGGAACCAGCCTCGGTAGTTCGGCGCTCCCACAACTCATTGACGGCAAGCACCGCCAGGATCCCGACCGGGAAGGTGGCCACGTGGAGGTGGTAGCCCCACCAGGTCGTGTTCTGAAACAAGTGGAGAACGAATCCGAACAACGCCCAGGTCGTCAGATATCCGACCAGTCGATCCTTGGAGACACGCGACGAGCGCCAAACGACCCAGGCAGCCGCAACGAGCATGGGCCCGTAGCCCAGGATGAGCCATCCAAAGCCGATCAAGAGTCGTTCGATCGGCGCACCTGGGACGTCGAGGTACCGAAACGGAGCGACGAAAGCAGTCTCCACGGCGATGGCCAAAATCCCCCAACGATTGAGGAGAGCCACCAGCAGACCGATCGGGACCAGCGCACCGAGCACGGCCGGCGAGACTGCCTCTCCTGTGACCTTCCACCACTGCCGATCCCGCTCCCTGATCAAAAGGAACAGAGTCAACAGCCAAATGGGGATCAGCACCACGGCCAGAGCCAGCTTGAACGAGACCGCAATCCCTCCCGCCACACCTGAAGCGAACAGCAACCACCGGCTGGGGTTGGTGGTGAACCGATAGGCGAACCACATCGCCAGAAAGATCGGGAGAGCGGACAAGGATTCGACCTTGAGCAACTTCCCGCGGTCGGCCAGGAGGTAGTACGCCCCCACCGTCAAAATCGGGAGGAGGCCGGCAATGACCCGGCTGGCCATTCGCCGACCAATCGTCACGAGCAGGACCACAGAGAACACGAGCCAATAAAGCAGCTCGAAGAGATGGATGCCCACCTCCGTGAAGCCGAAGGACGAGCCGGCCGCGAGGTAGAAGAGGAAGATGCCCGGCTGGTTTATGTCCCACATGTCGACATAGAGACGCGCCCCGTCCTGCATTGCCGACGCGACGACCGCGAAATACGCATGATCGCCCTCGAAGGGAAACGGAAGGTGGATCAGGCCGATGAGGGCGACGCCCAGTAGGGGCCACAACCACCACAGGTTTCCAGGAGCCTCCGCCCGTCGAACCACGCTCACCGCCGACAAGCTAGCCAGCGGATTGTCCGCCTCCGCCGGTTTAACCGGTGAGCCCCAAGGCCAGGTCGACCAATTTCGCCTGTTCCTGCAAATGCACCTTCAAGGAGCCGGTGGCCGGAGAGGCTGATGCCTTCCGACCGGCGTAGAGAAGCTCACGACCAAAGATCTGCCGAAGGTGGGACCAGAGGAACCGGTGGGCCCCCATGTTCTCGGGCTCTTCCTGACACCACACCAGCTCGGCTCCCGAGTGGCGCGAGGTGAGGTCAGACATGGCATTGGTCTCCAGCGGGTAGAGCTGGGCAAGCCGAACGATGGCGACGTCAGTTAGTTCGGCCTCGGCCCGACGCCGGGCCAGGTCGTGGTAGACCTTTCCCGAACAGAGCACGAGTCTTCGGGCTCCGGTCGATGCCACTCCGTCCTCCAGAACCGGCTCGAAGCGACCCGTTGTGAAGATCTCGATCGGGGAGAACGACTCCTTGGTGCGGAGTAGCGATTTGGGAGTGAAGACGACCAGGGGTTTGCGCGGGCTGAGCAGAGCCTGACGGCGGAGAAGGTGGAAGTACTGCCCGGTGGTGGTCGGCACCACGACCCTCATGTTCTCGTTCGCACACAGCTCGAGGAATCGCTCGATTCGGCCAGAGGAATGCTCCGGCCCCTGGCCTTCGTATCCGTGCGGCAATAGAAGCGTCAGGCCCGACTGCTGGCCCCATTTGGCCTCGCCGGCGGCGATGAACTGGTCGATGATGACCTGGGCGCCATTGCCGAAGTCACCGAACTGCGCTTCCCAGGCGACGAAAGCCTCATGCCATTCGACCGAGTAACCGTATTCGAAGCCGACCGCGGCGAACTCGGACAAAGGCGAGTCGACCACGCGCACCCTGGTGACCCCGGCGGTCAGAAGTTGCAGAGGCGTCCACTCGACACCAGTTTCGTAACAGGTGAGCTCGGCGTGTCGGTGGCTGAAGGTTCCGCGCCGGGAATCCTCGCCGGCCAGACGAACCGGCAATCCCTGGCGGGCTATCGAACCGATCGCGAGTGTCTCGGCCGTGCCCCAGTCGACCGCCCCGACCGAGATGGCATTTGCTCTCTCGTCGAGCATCTTGACAAGCTTGGGGTGGACGGTGAAGTCACCAGGAGGAACGGTGCAGAATCGAAGGATCTCGTCGAGCTCCTCTATCGACACGGCCGTGACCGGCTCTTCTCCGCTCATGGGTTGAATGCGTTGGGGCGGCGGGGCCGGCGCAGACTGCTTGGTCTCCTGGAAGGCGCGGTCGAGGAACTCGTGAAATTCCTGGAGCAAGGCCTCACCGTCTTCCACCGAGATGTCGCCCGTATTTACGAGGCGTTCCATGTAGAGCTTGCGCACGGATCGCATCTGGTCGATCAGTTTGTACATCAACGGCTGGGTGTACGACGGCTCGTCGCCCTCGTTGTGCCCGCGGCGCCGGTAACAGATCATGTCGATCACGACGTCGCGGTTGAACGCCTCGCGGAACGCGAATGCGAGCTTCGCCACTCGCCATACCGCCTCGGGATCGTCGCCGTTGACGTGGATGATGGGAGCGGCCACGGTCTTGGCTACGTCGGTGGCGTAGAAGCTGGAGCGGGCATCAAGGGTTGAGGTGGTGAAACCCACCTGGTTGTTGATGACGATGTGGACCGTTCCCCCGGTCCGATAGCCCCGGAGTTGGGAAAGGTGAAAGGTCTCGACCACGACCCCCTGACCGGCAAATGCAGCATCGCCGTGGATCAGAATCGGCAGCACCTGCTTGTGACCCTGCGGGCCTCGCTTCTCCTGCTTGGCCCGCACCACACCCTCCAGCACGGGATCGACTGCTTCCAGATGACTCGGATTGGCGACCAGTTGCACTCCGATCATCGAGCCGTCGGTGGTCTCGTATTTACCCGAGAACCCGAGGTGGTACTTGACATCGCCGGACCCGCCGGTGGTCTCGGGGTCGAGATCACCCTCGAACTCGCGGAACATCTTGTCGTAGTCCTTGCCGATGACATTGGCGAGGATGTTGAGCCGGCCGCGATGGGCCATGCCCATCACCGCCTCCTCCATTCCCGACGCAGCGGCGGCTGTCAGCAGCGAGTCGAGCATCGGAATGACAGACTCTGCCCCTTCGAGCCCGAACCGCTTGTGACCGACATACTTCGTGTGGAGGAAGCGCTCGAAGGCTTCTGCCTGATTGAGCTTCCTTAGGATTCGGCGCTTCTCATCGTGCGAGAGCTCGACCCGGGGAACTTCGACCCGTTCCTGGATCCACCTCTTCTGGTCGGTCTCCTGCATGTGCAT
>JANMST010000478.1:0-1564 GCA_031389635.1 Acidimicrobiia bacterium
CCTGATCGATCGCCACCCGCTCGAGCCCATCGGGCTCACCGGAAGCGAGCGGGGCGACGACGAAGACCAGAGCCCGAGCCACCGCCAGACCGACCGCCACGAAACCGGTGATGGCCCGGCCGCTGGGAGCCGTGACCGTTCGTCGAAGCTCGAGATCGGCGGTTCCGGTAACGAGGTCGGGACGCACAGCAAGGACCGCTCCAACCGCGACGGCGCTGATGAGCCCCTCGCCTATCCCGATCAATGAATGAACCCCGGTCATCGCTGCGAAAACAGTCGAGAGTGATGCCCCACCCTGCCCACCTATGGCGTACTCGATCACGAACACGAACGATGCTGCCACCACCCCAAGGAACCCGGCCACCATCGTGGCGGCGATGGCACTGCCGGTCGACTTGGGCAGCACCCGCATCAACGAACGGAAAACGAACCAACCCACCAGGGCAGTGACGAGGGCCATGTTGAGAACGTTCAACCCCAAAACGACGATGCCTCCATCAGCGAACAGCAGCGCCTGGACCACCACCACGACCGTGACCACCAGGGCGCCCATCCATGGTCCCAGGAGGATCGCGGCCAGGGCACCACCCAGAAGATGGCCGCTGGTGCCGGCCGCCACCGGAAAGTTGAGCATCTGGACGGCAAAGACGAAGGCAGCCGTCAACCCGGCCATAGGTATCTGCTTCTCGGCCAATCGCTTGCCGGTTTCTTTGAGCGACGCCCAGATCCCGCCGGCGGCGACGGCCGCTCCGCCGACCGCCGTTGCAACGTTCATATACCCGTCTGGCATGTGCACCGACCCGACCTCCTGTTGATGCAACTCCTGTTAATGCAAGTGGCTTGCAATATAGACCGGGATTGGAGACTGCGACCGCCGGTTACGGACAATTCTTGCATTCGGCGACTATCGCGAAATGGACCGAGCCGACCGTGAATCCGTGAGCGCCCAGCATCGCGGTGAGGTCGTCGAGTTCACCGATCGCCAGGTCCACGGTTCGCCCGCACTTCTCGCACACGACGTGATGGTGCTCGCCCAGGTCGATCAGGTGAACTACTCCGGGGCCATGACCAAAGTGAACATGGCGAAGGTGGCCGGAGTTCTCGAGGACGTCGATCGTGCGGTAGATGGTGGATTGGTCTACCCGCGAGCCGATCAGGGCCTCGACCTTTCGATGCAGGTCTAACGCGGTCAGGTGATCGTCGTGAGCTTCAGCCAGCACCTGGCAGACCGCACGGCGGGCGACGGTGATGCGAAGGCCGGACGAGCGAAGCGAGGCCAAAAGGACGTCGCCGTCGATGTGCATCGACTACCTGGTTTCGGGGACGCTCAGGTCGCGGCTGCGGGCCACCACCCGATCCAGGAGCGCAGCAGCAGCTCCGGTGTCGATCGTGCGACCGGCCAGTTCGACCGCTTCGACGAAGCCTGGGGCCAGACCCGAAACCACTAGTGCCGGAGCCGTGTTGATCACCGCTGCATCCCGGTAGGGCCCGGTCTCCCCTTCGAGGACGCGACGAAGAATTGCCACGTTGTCCGCAACGCTTCCGCCCTGGATCTCGCTGAGCT
>JANMST010000521.1:0-2855 GCA_031389635.1 Acidimicrobiia bacterium
CGCACGGGTTTATCGCACAACCCCCCCCCCCGGTCCGTTTGGGTGGCTGCACACCCACAACGACCCACAGAGCCAACGGGCTACATCACCGAGAAGGTCTCGCTGACTTCGATACTCCCACCGCTCGCCAGGTGCGGGCAGGCTTTTGCCACTTCGGCGGCGGCATCGAGATTGTCGGCCGAGATGACGCTGTAACCGGTGACGGGGTTGGATCCACCACCGTCACTCACGCTTCCATCGGACGAGACCGTCTTGGCAACACCGGTCGGGTTGCCAGCGTCGACCACCGCGGCCCCCAGCGAGGCGAACCACTTCGTCCAGTCATCCATCACCTGGGCCTGAGCCTCTTCTCCTTCTGGGGCTCCTCCGCCGTGAAACAAGAGCAAGTAGTTCGCCAACAGATGACCTCCTAGGTCGAACGGTCGAGAACTTCGACCGTTGCTGAACAATGCCAGGTCCAGCCGCCTACGTGTCTGGCCGTCGACGCGACCCAGGGTCGTTTTGGATGCTGGACAACCAAAACGACCCACAGAAAATCGGGAACTAAGGGAGGGGTCGATGCGACCGAGTTCACCGCATTGTCTTGAGGTGACGGGTCCAGATGCCCGCTCCGATCACGGCGAGGACTGCCCCGAAGATAACGAGCGGACCGGTGAAGCCGCCCAGACCCACACCCGTGCCTGCCGACAGCAGGCCGACCCCAATGAGAGCAAATGGGAGAATCGTGGCCCGAGAACTGGTAGTAGCGAGCTTGGGTGACGCGTGCCACCAGGCGCTGAATGCGCCGACACCGGCAGCCGTGGCAACAGCGCTCGCGATCCCCAGAGGCACCCACCACCAACCGAGACCACCAGCCAGAGACATGATCAAACCAATCACCAGGCCAACGCCGAAACCGCCAAGCGCTGCCATGGGCAGAACACCGACCATGACCATCAGAGCGCCCAAGCGCGGGTTCGAGCGATGGACTGCGAGCCCGGCCAACGCCAGGAGCCCCGCGCCCGCTAGGAGGACCAGAGCAACCACTTTTCCAGTAGTGATCCCTGCAGATACCTCGTCGGTAAGAAGTTGACGGATTCCCAGGTAGCCCGTAGCAATTGCGGCAATCGCTGCAAGCCCCTGCCAATAGTTACCGAGGGCGTTTTTCATCATTTGTTCCCTTCCTGCTTGACCGCGGCGTCCTCGCTGCGAGGTCCGCCAACTCAAATCGGCCGGTATGCCGGCCAGCCATCGCCCGAAGATGGAAAACGACGTGGCCGTCGATCCCTTACCCTCCGACGCGGCATAGTTTCTGTGCTCCCAAAGGTCAGACTCAATCTCGGCCCTCCGGTCGTATCGGTTGCTTCCATCGATGCCGACCGTGTACAACCGCACCCACGCGCGAACTAAGTATTCGGCCAAAGAGCGTTCGACCCTCACGACGGTGCCAGCCCTCTCCGGGGACCGGCAACAGCACGGCCGGTCTCAGCGCGATGGGACGCCAGGGCTCGTTCTCCGGCGCCGGTCACCCGATAGAGCCGGCGGCGAGGGCGGCCCTCCTCCAGGGCCAAATCGGCTTTCTCCCAATGCGACTCGAGCAGACCGGCCGTCTCCATCCGACCCAGCGCCTTGTACAAGGTGCCATGAGCGGTGAGCTGGTGGGCCTCTCCGATGTCCTGCATTCGTTTCGCCACAGCGAAGCCGTGGAATTCGTTTGTTCCAATGCGGCGAAAGTCGAGACCTGCGGCAAGAATTGCCTCTTCGATCTGTAGCAGCGCGCCGGGCTTTCTCCTCATGGAGAGAATTATAGGAAGATATCTGCCGATTGCAACTCGGAAGAGTCTCGCCATGGGCTTGGTTGGCCTGGACAACCTTGCAACGACCCTCCCTAGGATCGTTGGATGTCAACAGGGCGATATCGCTGGCTTCGGTTCGCTCACGCACTCGCCGCCGTGACGCTCGTCGCCTGTTCGGAAAGCCCAGAGCCGACCACATCAACGACGACCTCCCTCACTACTACGTCGTCGACAGCGGTCCCTGATGCTCCGACGATCGAGGACATCATCGAGCTGAGCGGTTCCGAGGCGCTCGGTCTTGCCATCACCAACGGCGCAGTGTGGGCCATCACCTATCAAACGGGGACGGTGTCGCGCATCGATCCCGAATCCGGGGATGTGACTCTCACTCAGGAGATCGGCGCGCAGGCGGCAACACTTCTCGCGGTCGGCGATGAGCTGTGGGCGGCCAGCTACGGCGGCTTAACGAACTCGAACATCTACCGGATGGATCCTGACACGGGACAGGTTGCCGAATCAGTCGCTACCGGCGAGGTCTGTTGTGACCTCACGGCCGGCGAACGAGCGATTTGGGCGGTCGACCCTGATGGTGCGGTGCTGCGAGTGGATCCGGAAAGCAACCAGGTGACCGACAGCTTTGAGATCTCAATCGATCGCAATGCCCACACGAACGTGGTCTACGCCGGTGGCTCACTCTGGGTGTCGAGCGACACGACACCGCTTTCCCGCATCGATCCCAATTCCGGGTCCGTCGCCGAGTTCGATGTCGGCGGCGGTGTCCCCTTTCTGGAACACGCGGGATTGCTGTGGGGGGCGGCGCCGGATTCGTTGTGGGCCGTCGATCCACAAACGGGAGAAGTCGTGTCGAGGATTGCCCTCGAGGACTCGACCGAGGTGATGTCCCTCGGTGTCGGCGAGAGCGAGATCTGGACAGGGATTCGTCGACCGGGACGTGTCGGTGCGGTACTGTGGATCGACCCGGCTAACGGTGAGGTTCTCGACGAGTTCAGGGATATCGACATCCCGGCCCGCATCGCACTTGGCTTCGGATCGGTCTGGATCACCGATTCGGGCAGCAAC
>JANMST010000132.1:0-4618 GCA_031389635.1 Acidimicrobiia bacterium
CCAGGGCGGGTGGTGCCTCGGTGAGCCCGAACAGCACAAGGGAGAGGTAGCCGGCTGTTGCCCCGATCAGGTGGCCGAAGAAGGTGTTGCGGGGCGAGGCCGACGGCTGCATCGGGGTGTAGAACAACAGGAAGGCGGTCGGACCGAGCGACGGGAAGATAAAGGTGCTGCCCGTCACCCAGGCCACGGCGGCCATTACCCCGATGGAGACCACACCGTTGATGAGTGCGAAGGCGCCCATAACCGAGGTCGACGAGTGGCGTTCGATCAGGGCCGGTAGCCGGAGGCGCTGGGTGAGCCTCGGAGCCACGGACTCCATCTGCCCGTCGGGGTCCGGGTCGTGTTTTCCATCGGATTCAGACACGGTGCAGGTGCCGATAGAAGAGAGCTGAGCCACTGGCCAGCACCGCCGAGATGGCAGTAGCCGACCAGGCCAGGGACGGTTCGTGGCCTAAGAATGCCTCCACCGCAACCGCCAGCAAGAAGAGTTGCAGGCTGAGGAGCAGCACGACATACACCATTAGCACCATGCTGACCTGCTGCCGCTTGGAAGTCATGCTCCCTCCTCTCTGGCGGCCACCGCCCATACGGTTCCGTTTCTGACCTCTAACTCGATTCGCCCCAGCGGTCGATCGGGGGGCCCGGCTATAGGTTCGCCGGCCAGGTTAAAAACGCCCTCGTGGCAAGGGCATTCGAGATGGCCCGCCTCCGGTGCCCAATACACGACGCACCCGAGATGGGTGCATTTTTGGCTGAACCCGATGATGGTGTCGGCTTCGGGCCGCAGGATGATGGCGGGGTCACGAACCGTGGGATAGTCGAATAGATAGCTACCTCCTACGGGGATCTCCTCGAGCGACACGATGGGTTGAGGGGTACCCGAGTTGATACTGCGCAGGGAGGCCCAGAGGCTGACGACGCCGCTGCTGCCGGCTACACCCACCGAGGCCGCCACCAGGAAACGGGTGAACTCCCGCCGGGTGACAGCGTCCTCTCCTTCAGCCGTGTAAGGAAAGTCCCGCCGCCAGATCGGTTTGTCACTCATGCAGGTGTCTCCTCGAGGGCAAAGGGGTCGTCCATCCACTGCCTGGGCCGGCGCCCGATAAGGACACCCACCGGCCCCGGTTCGTTGGCCACCATCGCCACCTTGGTACGCACGTTTTGGCCGCCGAACATCCAGTCGCGCACCAGGCTCCCTTTCCGCCTGGTCTGGAACTCCTCGGCGGTTCCGTACCACAGGGCCTCGGACGGACATACTGAGGCGCACATCGGTTTGAGGCCCTCGGAAGTGCGGTCATAGCACATGTCGCATTTCATCATCTGGTCGAAGGCCGAGACGTACTTGGGGATCCCGAACGGACAGGCGTAGACGCAGTTGGAGCATCCGATGCACCGCGGCGCGAGCGAAGAGAGGACCACGCCATCCTCGGTCTGCTTGATGGCATCGGTCGGGCAAACCTCGGCGCACGTGGGGTCTTCGCAGTGCATGCACACCATGGGGACCGTTTGAGTGTTGGTGGCCCGGTCGATTGTGTCGAGCTGGATCAACGAGACGCCGCGATGGGTGTCGCACTCTGCGCACGCCTGCACGCAGGCACCACATCCGATGCAGCGGCTGTGATCGATGGCGAAGACTGCAGTGGTGGCGTCGATGGTCACCGTCATTACCGATCACCGCCCTGAAGCGTGAGGTCGCGGTCATCGCGCACGTCACCGCGGCCGGCTGCTTTCTCGACCCGGACCGCCGATACTTTGAACTCGGGGATACCGGAGATGGGATCGATAGCTCGCTTAGTGAGCAGATTGGCCGACTTCTCTCCTGGCCAGTGATACGGGATGAAGACGGTGTCGGGGCGGATCGATTCCACGACTTTGGCCGGGGCTGTCATCGTTCCCCGCCGGGAAGTGATTCTCACCATATCGCCGTTTGCCACACCCAGTTGCTTCGCCAGGCGAGGGTGCATCTCACAGAGCGGCTCGGGGTATTGATCGACAAGCGCGCCAATACGTCGAGTCTGGGTGCCGGACAGGTACTGGCTGATAACGCGACCGGTGGTGAGGTAGATGGGGTACTCGTCATCGGGAACTTCCGACGACTCTCTCCATGGCGTGGGGATGAACTTGGCCTTCTTATCCGGATGGAAGAACGTCCCCCCTTCGAAGAGGCGGAGGGTGCCGGGGTGGCCGTCCTCGGGACAGGGCCAGAACACTCCTTGCTCATCGACCACTCGCTGCCAGGTGATGCCGGCGTAATCGGCGGTTCCACCCTTGGAGGCGACCCGCAGTTCCTCGAACATCTGCTCGGTTGACGAGTAATCGAAGTAGTGGCCCCGCCCCAGGCGACGGGCCAGGTCGCAGATGATCTCCCAATCTCGGCGGGCGTTGGCCGGGGGTGGGATGACTTGATTGATCTTGACCACCCGTCCTTCAAGAGTTGTGACTGTTCCTTCGTCCTCCTCGTGCAATGACCCGGCGAGGACGATGTCGGCATGGGCGGCAGTCTCCGACATGAAGAATTCGATAACGGCGAAGTACTCGAGCTTGCCCAGCGCTTCGCGTGTGAAATTGGAGTCGGGCAGCGAAACCAGCGGGTTGAAGCAGATCGAAAGCAGTCCCTTGATCTCGCCGGCATGGATGGCGTTCATGATCTCCTGGGCGGTCAAGCCTTTCCCCGGGATTTCGGATTCCTCACACCCCCACACCGAAGCTATGTATGCCCGGTGCTCGGGGTTGGTGATGTCGCGATTGCCGGGGAGTTGGTCGCACTTGTGCCCGTGTTCACGGCCTCCCTGGCCGTTGCCTTGACCGGTGATCGTGTTGACGCCGCACCCCGGCTTGCCGTATTTGCCGGTGGCCAGGCCGAGGTTGATGCAAGCGAGGACATTGTCGACGCCCTTGGTGTGATGCTCCAGTCCGCGGGCATGAAGGATCATCCCGGTAGCGGATCGCCCCCACAGCTCAGCCGCTGCTTCTATACGGGCGGCGGGAACCCCCGACACCTGCGCGGCCCACGCCGGGGTGGCAGCGGCGACGGAGGCGGCGGCTTCTTCGAACCCGTTCGTGTGGTTGGCGATGAAATCGTGGTCGAGCCAGTCGCGGACAATGAGGACATGGAGGATGGCCGACAGGACTGCCAGATCGGTCCCGGGTCGGAGACCAAGGAAGATGTCGGCGGTACGGGCCACCGGCGTCACCCTGGGATCCATCACGATCAGCTTGGCGCCGCGGTCCCTTGCCCGCCAGATATAGCTGGTGGTAATAGGGGCACACTCCGCGATGTTGGCTCCGGCCACAAAGACGACGTCCGCCAGCGGGATGTCGGACCAGGGATTGGCGGCCCGGTCCACCCCCAGGGCTTTCTTGCCGGCGGCGCCTGCCGAGACCATGCAGAGGCGTCCGTTGTAGTCGAGGTTGGCCGTCCCTATCCCGAGGCGGGCGAACTTGCCCATGAGATAGGACTTCTCGTTGGTGATCGAAACACCGGAAAGCACTGCGAACGCGTCCGGTCCGTATTGACTCTGGATCCTCCTGATCTCGGATGCGGTGCGGTCGAGGGCGTGGTCCCACGTAACGGGACGGAATCCATCTCGGGCCTCGGGGTCCCGCTCCAGGGGCTCGAGGAGCCGGTCGGGGTGGCTTCCCTGCAAGTAGCGCTTCACCCCCTTGGGGCACAGCTTTCCCTCGTTGAAGGGGAAGTCATAGCGCGGCTCAAAGCCCACCACCTTGTCTTGGCGGACCTTGAGCCTGATGCCGCACTGCTGGCCGCAGAAGCAACAATGGGTGTCCACCACGCGGTCGATCTCCAGTCCCGCGTCCCATCCCCCGGGCGGCATCCGGTTGAGATGGGGACCGAATCGCTCGATCAGGGCCTCCTCAGTGATCGGTATCTGAGCCACTACCCGAACCCTCGAACCCGGTCCACCTGGGCAAGCCCCACCAGCCGCCGGCGGCAGCGGGGACAGACGTCTTGATAGTTGCCGCCACTCGCTGTCGAGTAGTCGAAACCGAGTTGGGGCAGGATCTCTTTGAGATCGGTCATCTGGAGCTGGGAGGAGAACGGTTCTCCGCACTCCACGCACACTTGCGGCCCGCTTGCTTCGGCCGCCTGCTTGTAAAAGGCGACCCCGAGATTGGCGGGTCGCTGAAGAATGTGGAACAGCTTCCCGAAGGGGATGTAGAGCAAACCGAGGATCACGGTGAGGGCATGGACGTTGTTCAGAAACGAATAGAAGCGCCCTTCCATCCACATGCTGGAGGCTGTCAGCATTAGCCCTGTCACCGAAACGGCGAAGAGCCCGGCCAGGGCTGCGAAGTCGCCTCCCCTTTCAACGGCCAGTGTGCCCCGGTCGTGAAGCCGGCGACTCAGGAATATGACCACGCCCGCGATGACGAGCACGGCAGCGATGTTGAGAGCGTGGAAGATGAACCAACCGACGAGGCTGCGAGAGTCGAAGGTGATGGTCCCGATGGGACCGAGATAAGCCAGATAGCTGCGGCCGCTGGGGTCAGCCGACTCGAAATGAACCCAGCCGAAGGTAAGGGGGAATGTGACCAGGGCGGCGAGTATGCAACCCCAGAAGAGGAGCTGGTGGGCTATCCAGCGGGTGCGGGAGCGGGG
>JANMST010000017.1:0-5086 GCA_031389635.1 Acidimicrobiia bacterium
GGTGGTCAAACCACATCTCGACCGTGCAGAATCTCGACGCGGTGGCTGTTGACGACCGGACCCTGACGATCACCTCCTCGGTCCCGGATCCTCGCCTTCCGACAATGGACGTGTACATCGTCCCCCGTCACATTTGGGAGCCCATCGCCCCCGACGGTGAAGCCGTCGTGTCATACGAGGCTCTCGACGGGGTCGGGAGCGGGCCTTTCGTACTCGAGGAGTACGCCGAGGAGCAGTTCATCCGGATGAAGGCCAACCCCAACTACTGGGGTGGAAGGCCGACGATCGACGGCGTCGTCTTTCAGGTCTACACCAACGACGAAGCCATGGTCGCCGCCCTCCAGCAGGGGCAGATCGACGCCGCCCACGACGTTGCTGAGGCATCCGTGACAGCTCTCGAAGCTGACCCCAACATCGAAGTGGTGGTCGGATATCAAGGCGGGTTCGATGAGATCGCCATCAACGGCGGGGCGGCCGAGGGCCAACCCCATCCGGCGCTTTTGGACCTGGAAGTGCGTCGAGCCATCAACTATGCCATCGACAAGGAAGCCGTCATCGAGGACGTGCTGTCCGGTTTTGGCGAAGTGGCCACCACCATCAGCCCTTCGGCCGATCCAAGTTGGATACCCGAGATCCCAGCCGAGGAGCAATTCACTTACGACGTCGAACGGGCCAACCAAATCCTGGACGACGCCGGTTACCTCGACACCGATGGGGATGGCATTCGGGAGATGCCCGGTGGCGGCGACCCGATTGTCCTTCGCCACGGCGTCAACACCGACTCCACCACCTACCCGCCGGTCGGCGACCTATTTGTGGGGTGGATGGAGAGCATCGGCCTCGGCGTGGAACTGATGCCCGCCGACGGGGGTCAACTCTTCGAGATCATCGTCACCGGCGACTACGACACCTTTGCTTGGGGGTGGGTTCCGTTTGTCGACCCCTCACCGATGCTCTCGTACTTCACGTCCGATGAACTTGGTAACTACAACGACGCCAACTGGTCCGATCCCGAGTATGACGCCCTCTATACCCAGCAGAACCAGGAACTCGACCCTGCGGTTCGGCGCGATCTGGTTCATCAGATGTTGCGGATCCTCTACGACGCCGCGGTCTACATTCCGATCGAGTACGACCCGGACCTTCAGGCCTATCGGACCGACCGCTTCGAGGGATGGATCAAGCAGCCGGCGGAAATCGGGCCCGTGATGTTTTCCCAGACGTCTCCCTCCTATTTCAACCTCACACCGGTTGGCGGGGGGGGCGATGGCGGAGCCAACTGGATCCCCATTGCTATCGGAGCGGCCGTCGTGGTGATCGGCGGTGGGATCGTCGTCGTTGCCGCCAGGCGTCGGGGGACGTCCGCAGACGAGCGGGAGTAACGCCAATAGTGCAGCCCGGATGAGAGGCGGATTCTTCGCGAAGAAAGTGGTGGGGTCGATCCTGACCCTCATTTTCGTGCTCATCTTCAACTTCTTCCTGTTTCGGGTTGTGCAGAGGGACCCGGTTGCGACCCTCTTCCGAGGTCGCAACATCCCCGCCGAGCGCCTCGACGAGCTGAGGCGCGAATTCGGGATCGACAAGTCCGTGCCGGAGCAGTTCGTGCTCTACTTGCGAGAGACCGCGCAGCTCAACCTGGGCTTGTCCTATCAAAGCCGCCAACCGGTGTGGGAAGACATCAAAGGCAAGATTCCGGCCACCGTTCTGCTGGTAGGCACCTCGGCGATTCTGTCGGCGCTGATCGGGACCGCCGGCGGGGTAGTCGCGGCGTGGCGGCGGGGCACTAAGAGCGACTATTCCATCACCACCTCGACGATGATCCTCTACTCGATGCCCGACTTCTGGCTGGGAATGCTCCTTCTCGTGGGAGGAGCGGTAATGCTCGGGTGGTTCCCGGTGGGAGGGATGGTGGGGGTCGGCAGCACGAGTACGGGTTTGGCCGGGATCCTGGATACGGCCCATCATCTGGTCCTCCCCGGCTTGACCCTGACCCTTGCCTACCTGGGTGAGTACGCCATCGTTGCCCGCAGTTCCCTCATCGATGTGATGGGCGAGGACTACCTGACGGTGGCGCGAGCCAAAGGCCTGCGTGACATCCAGGTCCGCAACCGTCACGCCCTCCCCAACGCTCTTCTCCCGGTCGTCACCCTCGGGGCGATCAACCTGGGATTCGTTCTGTCCGGTGCGATTGCAGTCGAGACGTTGTTCTCCTGGCCAGGTCTGGGCAAGGCGACTGCGGATGCCATTCGGGGCCCTGACCTGCCGATGCTCCAGGGCCTGTTTCTGGTCTTCAGTGCGGCGGTGATCATCTTCAATCTTCTTGCCGACCTCACCTACGCGTGGCTTGATCCCCGCGTACGACCCCGATGACGCAAACAAGGACGAGGTAACGATGAGCACAGCTCGAACCCTGGCCTGGCAGCGGACCAGGAAAGCCGGCGGCGCCGCCATGACAGAGTTCTGGCGTTCAACCCCCGGCCGCATCGGGATCATCGTTCTCGGGGTCTTCGTGCTCATGGCGCTGGCGGCCCCGTTGATCTCGTCCCGGGAACTTCTCAATCCGGTGGCCGCCCGCCTGGCTGGGCTTCCGCAGTGGGGCACTCCCGGGGATTTCGGCCCTCTCGGCACCGATCAACTCCGCCGTCCGGTGTGGGACCAGTTCGTATGGGGATCACGCATCAGCCTATTCGTAGGCCTGGCCGCCACCATCCTGACGATGGCGATCGGATCGGTCGTGGGCGTCGTGTCGGGATTTGTGGGAGGCAAGGTCGACACCGCCCTCATGCGAATCACCGAGTGGTTCCTGGTGATCCCGTTTCTGCCGCTGGCAATCGTGCTCGCGGCGGTGCTGGGAAGGTCGGTGTGGATCATGATCTTCGTCATCGGAATCACTTCGTGGCCATCGACCGCGCGTCTGGTCCGGTCACAGGTCCTGACCGTCAAGCAGCGGACCTTCGTCGACCGCTCTCGATCGCTCGGCGCCTCCGGGTTCCATGTCGTTCGTCAGCACATCCTCCCCAACGTCAGTGGACTCATCCTGGCCAATACGACTCTGAGCGTGCCTATCTCGATATTGACCGAGACGACGCTGAGCTTCCTCGGTCTCGGCAACCCGGGCACCGCCTCCTGGGGAAAGACGCTCGAGGAGGCGTTCACCAGTGGCGCCATCAGCCGCAACGCCTGGTGGTACTACCTGCCGGCGGGTCTCGGGATAGTGGCGGTGGTCCTCGCCTTCACTCTTATCGGCCAGACGTTGGAGAAGATCGTCGATCCACGTTTGGCAGAAAGACGTTGAGCAATATGTCGGAACGAGAACCCTCGCCGGAAACCGGCGAGACGCCAGACGCCAGACGCCAGACGCCAGACAAAGCAACAGACACTGTGTTGTCGGTGCGGGATTTGCACGTCACTTACACGGTCGCGTCGGGAGAAGTGCCGGCGGTGCGGGGGGTGAGTTTCGACCTCCAGAGGGGAGACTCTCTGGGCCTGGCAGGCGAGTCGGGTTGCGGGAAGTCGACGCTGGTCAACGCTGTCCTTCGTCTGCTGCCTCCCAGGACCGAAGTAAAAGGTCAAGTGCTCATCGAGGGCGAGGATGTGCTGACGATGAAGCCCGGACGCCTTCGGGCCGTGCGCTGGACCAAGGGTGCCATCGTCTTCCAGGGGGCCCTACACGCTCTCAATCCGGTTCAGCGCATCGGGGCGCAGATCATCGAACCGATACTCCTTCACGAGACCGAGCCGACCGAAGCTGCCGCCAACAAGCGCGTCGGCGACTTGCTCGAGCAGGTCGGGATCCCTGCGGGCCGCGCTCGGGAGTATCCGCACCAGTTGTCCGGTGGCCAGAGACAGCGAGTTCTCATCGCGATGGCCCTGGCGTGCGATCCAACCATCCTCATCGCGGACGAACCGACAACGGCCCTCGACCTAATGGTGCAGGCCCAGGTCTTATCACTTCTAGAGCGGCTTCGGGCCGAGCGGGGCCTGACGATGGTGTTCATCACCCATGACCTCTCCGTCCTGACCTACGTATGCGACCGCCTCGGGATCATGTACGGCGGGCGAATGATCGAAGAGGGACCCTCCGACGTCGTGTTCGAGGACCCCCAGCATCCGTACACGCGGGCCCTGGCGGCCGCATTCCCGACCATCGGCGATAAATCGTCCCGAATGAAGCCGGCCGGCCTCGCCGGCGACCCACCCGACCCCTCTCAGCTTCCGACGGGCTGTTCGTTCCAGCCTCGTTGCCCGGTTGCCATCGAGAAGTGTGCCGAGATCGATCCACCCCTCTATGACGCCGGCCCCGACCGCAGAGCTGCCTGCATCCACGTGGCGCCCCGATGAAGCCCCCTCTGGTCGAGATCGAGGATCTCCGGGTCGAGTTCGGAACGGCCCGGGCGGTCGATGGCGCATCCCTGCGGGTCTTCGAAGGCGAGGTCCTCGCCCTGGTAGGTGAGTCGGGATCAGGCAAGACCACTCTGATCAGAGCCATCCAGGGTCTGCAACCGATGACTGCGGGCGCGGTTCGCCTCGAAGGCCAGAAGGCCACGGCCCGCCAGCGCCACACCGTCCAGATGGTGATTCAGGATCCAACCGGAGCGCTGAATCCACGCCGCACGGTGTACGAAATCGTCGCCGAAGGGCTACGGATCGCAAGGTTCAACGGGGACGAGGAAGCCAAAGTGCGCGAGGCTCTGGGCCTGGCGGGGTTGCGCCCGGTCGAGCGGTTCTTGCCTCGCTATCCGCATGAAATCTCTGGCGGCCAGCGCCAGCGAGTGGTCATTGCCGGTGCCATGGTCACTTCTCCCCGCCTGCTTCTCGCCGATGAACCGGTGGCGAGCCTCGACGCCTCGATCCGCGGCGAGATCCTGGCCTTGCTTCGGACGTTGGTGGACACCACCGGGCTGGCGGTGCTGGTCGTCACTCACGACCTCGGTTTGGCCTGGAACATCGCCGACCGGATTGCAGTCATGTATCTGGGGCGGATCGTCGAAACCGGTATGACCGAGGAGTTGCTGGCCAACCCCCAGCACCCATACACCAAGGCGTTGCTTTCAGTCGTTCCCGAGACCAGACAGATGGAGCAACA
>JANMST010000026.1:0-2647 GCA_031389635.1 Acidimicrobiia bacterium
CGGGCGAGGAGGAACCGAGGTGCGGGTTTTGCGGTGGGATCGTGAAAACCATGACCGTCATGTTCGGGGAGGAATTGCCGCGAGGGGTGTTGGAGCGAGCCTGGGAGATGGCGGCCGAAGCTGATGCGGTCCTGGCGATCGGTTCGACACTCGGAGTCTGGCCGGCCGCCGAGATTCCTTTCGCCGCCGCCCAGGAGGGCCGTCCTCTGGTGATCATCAACCGGGGGGCAACTGAGATGGACCGTCTCGCCTCGGTTCGGATCGAGGGAGCGGCGGGAGTCGTGCTCCCGGCGCTGGTCCAAGAAATTCTCGGAAAGGACCGGCCCTCCCGTCCTACCGTCCCGACATGACCTTTGAGATTCGACCCGCTTCCCCGGAGGACATCCCGGCCATTTTCGCGTTGAGCCGCATCATCGAAGTCGGCGACAGCATCCCGCTCGTCACACCGATCGAGGAGATCGAAGAGTGGGTGGACGAACCTCACTTCTCCTTTCCCAAGGACTCACGCGTCGCTCTAAAAGAGGGTGAGTTGGTCGGGTTCGCCCGCCTCTGGCACCGGCCTAGTGGTCAGATCCAATCCCGCGTATTCATGGTTGGCGGAGTCGACCCGTCTCACCGGCGGCAGGGCATAGGGTCGTCATTCATCAAGTGGCAGATGGAGCGGGGCCGCGAGATCCTGGCTGCAGCTCCGCCCGAGCTGCCTCGCTACCTGCGAACCGTGGCCTACGAATTCGAGAAGGATGCAATTGCTCTCTACGAGAAGCAAGGCTTGATGCCGGTCCGCTACTCCTACGAGCTGAATCGCCCGCTTACGACAGTCCCACCTGTCCCCACAACGCCAGGCATCGATATCGTGATTTGGGATCCACAACGAGACGAAGGGTTGCGGCAGGTGACGAATGCTGCGTTCGCCGATCACTGGGGCTCCACACCGATCGACAGGGATGCTTGGACCCACGACATCGAGTCCTACGGAACGCGACTCGACCTGAGCTTCATGGCGGTGGACGAAGGCCAGATCGTTGGGGTCCTGCTCAGCAACCACTTTCCCGGTGACGAGGAGCTCACGGGACGGCTAGACGGCTGGGTCATGTCCCTCGGGACTCTGCGGAGCCACCGCAAACGCGGCATCGCTTCTGCTCTGGTCCTAACGGCCTGCCATGCCTATCGGGTCGCAGGCTTCAATCACGCCGCGCTGGGGGTCGACAGCGAAAGCCCCACCGCGGCATACCGCCTTTATCAGCAACTCGGATTCACGGAACTGAACAAGTCAGTCCAACACGAGATGGAAGCGTGACGCGAAGAGTGGTGGGGTGGGAAAGATTGGTTCGAGGTTCTTGGTTCGAGGTTCAAGGTTCAAACCTCAAACTTCAAACCTCAAACTTCAAACCTTTGCGTGACACCACCCACCACTCTTCTAGGGAGAAAGGGGCCCGCTGGATGGATGGGCGGGCCCCCTTCGCCTCCTTTAGCCGGCTACGGCGGTGCCGGTGGCGTCGACTACCCACCAGACGTCGTTGAGGCCCTGGCCGTTCGTATCACCGGGTGCCGTATCCCCCGAGAAGTAATACAGCGGCCAACCGTTGTAGGTGACCTGGACGGCCCCGTCGGTCCGTGTGGCGGCACCGAGCAACGAAGCATCGACACCGTCACCAGCCGTCACTTCTTCTGTAAACGCAGGCCAATTGTCTGCGCAATCGTCATAGCAAGTCGGATCCCC
The DNA here is from genome assembly GCA_031389635.1 of Acidimicrobiia bacterium. GTDB lineage: Bacteria > Actinomycetota > Acidimicrobiia > Spongiisociales > ZC4RG35 > DATEEG01. Next base: position 1,721 of record JANMST010000026.1, read on the forward strand.
TTGAGCATCGGGATTGAAGAGGTAGAGAGTGCGACCTTCGCTGTCCTGGAGAATGTCCCCAAGACCGCTTGAAGCAACCGAGATCGTGTCGCCAGCCGCCGCAGGTTCAGTGGTAGTCGCAGCCGCCGTCGTCGTGGTGGCACCCGCCGTCGTGGTCGTGGCAGCGTCGTCACCTGCACAGGCACCCAGGGCTAGCGCCAGCAACAACGCAGTAATTGCGGTTCTTTTCATGATTCTTCCCTTTGTGATCGTGTCCGATAGTTCGGACCTTCCGTAGACCAGTACGGGAGGGCACGCTTGAATGGTTCGCAGGGACCCTTTGGGGGTAACCAAGGGTGGTATCCCGGGTAGCCTCGGGCACGAAGGAGCCATCATGACCTCGTATCGGGCCCCGCTGGCCGACATCGACTTCACCCTCAATCACGTTGTCGACCTGGCGTCGATCGCCAAGCTCAACGGGTTTCAACACGCCGATCCCGCGACAGTGCGCGAACTCCTGGAGGAGGCGAGCCGCTTTTTCGCCGAGGTGATCGCCCCCCTCAACGCCATCGGCGACCGCCAGGGAAGCCAGCTGCAGCCTGATGGCTCCGTGCGTACGCCGGATGGTTTCAAGGAGGCCTACTCCAAATTCGTCGAAGCAGGTTGGGGAGGAGCGCACGTCTCCGAAGAGTGGGGAGGGGGTGGGCTCCCCTACACCGTGGGCGTGGTGATCCAGGAGATGTTCAAGAGCGCCAACATGGCCTTTTCTCTCTGTCCGCTGCTGACCCAGGCCGGGATCGAGGCGCTCAGCCGGCACGGATCGCCCGAGCAGCAAGCGACCTATCTCCACAAACTCGTCTCCGGGGTCTGGAGCGGGACTATGTGCTTGACCGAGCCTCACGCCGGATCAGATGTCGGCGCCCTCAGCACCCGGGCGGAGCCGAGAGA
>JANMST010000192.1:0-2137 GCA_031389635.1 Acidimicrobiia bacterium
AAAGGTCCGCCGCGGACGGGCCGCACTCACCGAAGCCAAATCCGCGACGCACCACTAGGGGGTCAACCGTCACAAGAACGAAGTTTCTAGTTCCTCGTCGACAGAGGTGGCGTTTCGGCTGCCCGTCGGAGGCCGGTGGCGAGCAGGAAGAAGCCGAGGGGTGGTAAGGGTGAGGGCGAACAGAGGAATCGACAGAAACCCCAATAGATCGATGATCCGGGGGATCAGGCCGAACTGCCACCAGGCTGCAAGCGCCAGGGCGACCACGATCGGCGGCCCCAGCCAGCGGAGCCATCGATGTCTTCCAAGTCGCACGGTTCGGGCGAGCCACACCATGGCGACTCCGGTGACGAGAAGTCCGGTGCACCCACCACAGCACATTGACAGGGGTCGGCGGAGTGTTCCACATCACTTCGTCGAGATGGCGCAATCGGTCGTAAACGGTGACGCCGATGAGTGTGAATCCGGCGTTGGCGATGATCAGAGCCATCCAGGATAGGAACACGCTGGTCGCGGCGGCGGCCGCCATCAGAGTCGGTGAGACCGGTCGGTTCTGCCAACCGACCCGGCGCCCGAGCGGGAGGCCGATGAGGAGGCCAAGAGCGATGGCCAGCGCGAAAAGCGTGACAGTCCAGGGGAGAACGCCCAGCACCAAGTCGGTTACAGGTGCCCCGGAATTGATGACAGTGCCCGTGGCGTCGAAGGAGATTCCGAAGGTGGTGCCGAGATCGAAACGCAGAAGGCCACCGACAAAGTCGAGATAGCGTTCGGATAGCGGTCGGTCGAGGCCCAATGCCGCCAACATGGCTTCACGTTGCTCTCCACTGATGCCGGAGAAATTGGATGTGAAATCTCCCGGTATCAACCAGACGGAGAGCAGCCAGATTGCCGATGCGAACACCAGCAGGCCCAAAACGCCCGTGATGAGACGGACGAGAAGGAAACGAACCAGCGTCACGAGATAGGCACAGCCTCGGCGGCTAGCCGTTCCGGTGGAACGGGCAGGGCCAGCGGTTCCAAGGGCAACGACGACCATGGCTTGGCTGCGGCCCTTCGGAATCCGATGGCGAGCAGATGGAATCCCAGCGTCATCAGGGTCAGCGACGCCCCCGCCGCCAATAGCACATGCCACAGCAGCCGTCCCGTGAAGTCGCGGGTGACGATTGCCCAATAGACCAGGGTGCCCCAATCGTTGTAGGTGGCGGTGTATGACAACCACGACAGAAAGCCCTGGGTAACGATGGCGCCGGCCGCTCCGAGAACGACGTACGCACAGGCAACCGGCGCCAAAGCAGGGATCAGATGACGAGCGATGACCTGAGAGTTGCGGGCGCCTGCCACCCGGGCGGCGTCGACATACCCCGATGTCATGATGGGCAAGGCCTGCGACCGCAGTACGAGGGCGCCGCTGGAGAGGCCGGTGAGCAACCCGAAGATCAGGCCAAACAAGACCGGTGTGAGCCGATCTGCCCGCGGGTCGGCCCCGAAGATGAGCATGACCACCGGCACCGGCAGGTAGAGGCCGGCATCGACGAGGGTGCCGAGGATTCGGTCGGCCGGTCGCCATGCCGCGCTGGCCGCAGCCACCGCCAGGGCAACTACTGCAGTCGTGATACCGGCCAATACGCCCGCCACCAGGGCGGGGCGGGTGCCGGCGAGCAACATGCTGAACGTGTCCTTCCCAAAGGCGTCGGTGCCGAGAGGGTGGATCGTCGACGGCATCGATGGATGGGAGATGCGGGGGTCGTAACCAGCTCGCGGGTCGTAGATCCCTTGCGGCCAGAGCGTGCCTAGGAGGATCGGGTGGGCGATCGCGGCAAGACCGAACAATCCCAGGATGGCCAGGCCGACCCGGGCTTCGATATGGGACATCACCGACCGGAGCCACCCCCACACCCAGTTGCTCTGGGTTTGGGCGGTCCTAGACATGAGTTACACGGGTCTTCTCGAGTTGCACCCTCGGGTCGATGGTGGCGACGGCCAGGTCGAGGCCGATACGCAACACCAGGGTGATCAGGCCGACGATTACCAGACCTCCCATAGTGAGGAGGAGGTTTCGCTGCCGCAGCGATCCGAAAAGAATCGACGCCACCCCCGGAATATCGATGCGGTAGCCGCCAAGCCGCCCGAAGCTGGC
>JANMST010000195.1:0-2002 GCA_031389635.1 Acidimicrobiia bacterium
GTGGCGGGATATCGCGGATGGAACGGGAGCAGTTCATAGGCCTGCCCCGGCCGATGGCGGCGGAAACAATCCTGGCAACACCGGCGGTGGCGGTTCGGGCATCCCTGGCGTCCCCGACGACACCACAACGACGACCACCACTACCGCAGCCCCCTGACCTCGATCCGGGGTTCCTCGAGGGTTCGGTCGCGTCCAACCTTCCAAGCCTCTGCGTGAAGTTCGTGAGTCCCCCTACCGAGATGTCTCCAACGACACTGGACGACACCTGCGTCAACCTCTTCTCGCTCCACCAGATCAACGGCTGACCGGCGGGGTCCGGCCGGAGATATGACCTTCGCCCCTGGCCGGCCGCCACTCGACCCGCCATCGTGAATTGCTGCGGCCCGTTCGCTTTGAACGACCGCCTGGAGCCCGATGGCTCGGAAAGGAGTCGAGTGACATGACGACTACGGAAATGCCCAGGGTCGAAACAGCCACAGAGCCGACCGAATCAGGGAAAGTCGAGGAGTGCTCGGTGTTTGAAGACGTGAAGGTCGACGGCGAGGAACTGTTGGGTAAGGTCCGCGAACTCATCCACGAGGGAAACGTTCGAAGAGTGATCATCAAGAATGGTGAGGGCACCGTCCTCATGGAGATCCCGCTGACTCTGGGTGTGGCGGGAGCCGTGATTCTCCCGACCCTGGCAGCAGTGGGCGCCATCGCCGCCCTCGTCACCGATTGCTCGATCACCGTCGAACGGCGGGTGGAATCCAAATCCTGAACTAGGAACTGTCCCTGGCTCTATCCGTCGTGGCCTTCCTCGGCCGCGTCGGCTTCAGCCTTGGTCTTGTGGACAGTGCCGTCGGGGTGCTCGGGTGGCGAGTACAGGGAATAGAGCTTGACGGCTTCGTCCCCGATGTTGACGACGTTGTGCCAAACACCGGCAGGCACGATGAAGGCCCAGTCGTCTTCGACCTCATGGCTTTCGTCTACGGCATCCTCCGACTTGCCCAGGTCCACTCTGGCCTTGCCCTGTTCCAGCCTGAGGAACTGGTCGAGGTGCCCGTGGGACTCCCAGCCGATCTCCTCCCCGGGAGCGAGGCTCATCAAGGTCAACTGAGTGTGCTTGCCTGTGAACACGACGGTCCGAAAGTTGTCGTTGTCCAGCGTGATCCTGGTGACGTCGTCAAGCCAACCGGGCATCGCGGCACCTCCTTCTTGTAGCAATCGTATCTCAGCCGCGGGACGGGGCCTCCGGCTGGCTTGCGACCGTCACGCCGGCCCGGAGGCTTGCGTGGGTGGGGCCGTCGGGGACATGGGCAGGACGAACGGCATCGAACTCCTTGCGGAGGACAGGAACCACCTCGTCACCCAGCATCTCCAACTGCTCGAGAACTGTCTCGAGCGGCAGACCGGCGTGATCCATCAAGAAGAGTTGTCGCTGGTAGTCACCGAAGTACTCCCGGAACTTCAGCGTCTTCTCGATCACCTGTTGAGGACTGCCGACGGTGAGAGGAGTTTGCGAAGTGAACTCCTCGAGGGTGGGACCGTACCCATAGACCGGAGCGTGGTCGAAGTCGGGACGGAACTCGCGCATCGCGTCCTGGGAGTTCTTTCGTATGTAGACCTGGCCACCGAGGCCAACGATCGCCTGGTCGGCCCGGCCATGGCCGTAGTGCTCGAAGCGCGTCCGGTAGTGATTGACCAGGCGGATGAAATGCTCCTTCGGCCAGAAGATGTGATTGGCAAAGAACCCGTCACCGTAAAAAGCCGCTTGTTCTGCGATCTCGGGACTGCGGATCGACCCGTGCCAGACGAACGGTGGTACTCCGTCGAGAGGGCGCGGCGTCGCCGTGAAAGACTCCAGAGGTGAGCGGAACTTGCCCTCCCAATCGACCACGTCCTCCCGCCATAGGCGGTGAAGCAGTCCGTAGTTCTCCAGGGCAAGCGGTATCCCATCCCGGAGGTCCTTACCGAACCACGGGTAGACCGGAGCGGTGTTGCCGCGGCCGAGCATGAGGTC
>JANMST010000091.1:0-8618 GCA_031389635.1 Acidimicrobiia bacterium
CCCTTGTCGGTCGCCTGGAAAGTGTCTTTGAAGCCGACGATGGCCTCTTTGAGACGGTCCTCATCCGGCAAGTCGCCCGTGCTCGATATGTGCTCGAGAACATCCGGGAAGCGTTCGGCCACAAACTGGCGCAGGCCCAGTTCGAACCGGTGAACGTCCTCAATGGGAACCGAGTCCATATGCCCGGTGGTGACGGCGTAGATGGAGAGGATCTGCTCTTCGACCGGAACCGGGGTGTATTGGGTTTGCTTGAGGACCTCGACCACCCGCCGTCCCCGCTCGAGTTGAGCCAGGGACGAGGCGTCGAGTTCGGACCCGAACTCGGCGAATGCCGCCAATTCCCGGAACTGGGCGAGGTTGAGGCGAAGCGGTCCGGCGATCTTCTTCATCGCCTTGACCTGGGCATTGCCACCGACCCGTGACACAGAGATACCGGCGTTGATCGCCGGGCGGATGCCCTGATAGAAGAGGTCCGTCTCAAGGAAGCACTGGCCGTCGGTGATGGAGATCACGTTGGTCGGGATGTAGGCCGAGATGTCGTTCGCTTTCGTCTCGATCACGGGCAGGCCGGTCAGAGAGCCTCCTCCAAGTTCCTTGGAGAGCTTGGCGCAACGTTCCAGCAGTCGGCTGTGCAGGTAGAAGACGTCGCCCGGATATGCCTCACGGCCAGGGGGACGGCGCAGCAGCAGCGAGATCTCGCGGTAGGCGACGGCCTGCTTCGACAGGTCATCGAACATGATCAGGGCGTGCTCTCCCTTGTACATCCAGTACTGCCCGATCGCCGACCCGGTATAGGGGGCATACATCTGGAGGGCGGCCGGATCGGAAGCGGCGGAGCTGACGACGACTGTGTACTCCATCGCTCCCGCCCGCTCGAGGGCGCTGACCACCTCGGCCACCGTCGAGGCTTTCTGGCCGATGGCGACGTAGATGCACTTGACCGCCTTGTCGGTGCCCCAGTACTGCTTCTGATTGATGATCGTGTCGATCAGCAGCGCCGTTTTTCCGGTCTGGCGGTCACCGATGATGAGCTGGCGCTGCCCGCGGCCGATCGGCGTCATCGAGTCGATAGCTTTGATGCCGGTCTGCAAAGGCTCGGTAACCGGCTGGCGCTCTACCACCGACGGTGCCTGCACTTCCAGGAGCCGCCGTTCGGTCGAGTGGATCGGGCCCTTTCCGTCGATCGGGTTGCCAAGGGGGTCGATAACCCGGCCCAGCATGCCGTCACCCACGGGGACCGACAGAACGGTGCCCGTTTGCTTGACCGGTGAGCCCTCTTCTATGTGAGAAGCCTCGCCCATGAGCACGACCCCGAGGTCGTTCTCATCGATATTGAGGGCAACCCCTCTCAGACCGCCCTCGAACTCCAAGAGCTCGGATGCCATCGCGTTGGGCAGGCCCTGAACTCGTGCGACTCCGTCCGCGATCGAGGTCACGTATCCGACAGTCTCCTGCTCGACTTTGGGCGACCAATCGGCCATGCGCTTCTTGATCGAATTGGTGATGTCAGCCGTGGAAATCGTCAATTCAGCCATCGCAGGTGCTCCTCAAAAGTTCTTTCAGGTAAGTCTCCATCGGTTGGTCTCGATCAGGCACTCTTCATGGCCTCACGAAGGGATGCCAGGCTGCGGGCCACACTGCCGTCAATAACCACGTCACCGACCCGGGCGACGATCCCACCCATCACGCTCGGATCGACAATCACCTTCAACTCGAGGTCTTTGCCGGTGGCGCGGGACAAAGCAGCCGAAAGCCTCTCCAGCACCTCAGGCTCCAGCGGAACTGCCGATCGGATCTCGGCCACAGCCTTGGCTCTCGACCCGGCGGCGCGGGCGATAAAGGCATCGATGATGGCCGGAAGTTCGGAGGCACGCCCAACTTCGACAACAAAGGACACGAGCCCGACCGTCAGGGTCGAAGCCCGGCCACCGATCAGATCCTCGATGATGCCTTGCTTGCGCTCGAGCGGAAGCTGCGGGTTGGTAAGAGTGTCACGTAGTTCGTTGGAGGTGGCAAAGGTTCGGGCGACTGTGAAGAGCTCGCGCTCGAGTCGCTCGAGCTGGCCTTCGGCCTTGGCCACTTCGAAGATGGCCGCGCCATAGCCGTCCAGAGTGGCGGCCCCTGGACGACCTGTTGACGATTCAGCCGACATGACGCTCGTCCACTTACTTGCTCTCCAACTCCGCGATGTAACGCTCGACCAGCCCCAGCTGGGTTTCGCGATCGAGGCTCTGTCCGACCACCTTCTCGGCCAGGTCAACGGTGAGGTTGGCGACTTCCTGGCGAGCCTCAGCCATCGCCCGGGCTTTTTCGGTGCCGGCTTCCTCCCGTGCCTTGGCGAGGATGCTCTCCGCCTCAGCTTCGGCCCGCTGGACAACGTCGTTCTTGAGCTGCTCTGCCGTTTTGCGGGCATCTTCGATGAGTTGATTGCCTTTGGCCCGCGCCTCTGAAAGCTGGCGCTCGTAATCGGTCCGCAGCTTCTCGGCGTCCAGCTTGGCCTTTTCCGCGTCTTCCAGCCGCCCGACGATGGCCGCCTGGCGCGCCGCCAGAGTCTTGTTGATCGCTGGCAACGCCCACTTCCAGACGAAAAAGAAGACAATCGCGAACGACACGATCCCCGCGATCAGTTCGTTCGTCTCCGGGAGCACCAAGGAGACGTTGGAAGTCGACTCGGCCTCTTCCTGCGCCAGGATTGCCAACGTCATAGGACTGAACATGGACACCTCCTAGGCGATGAAGAAGAGAACGAAGCCGATGAGGGCCAGCGCCTCGGTAAGAGCTGCACCGAGGAACATGGTGGCGCGTATGGTTCCGGCCATCTCGGGTTGCCGGGCCATGGCGGTGATGGCATTGCCCACCACGATGCCGATGCCGATTCCCGGGCCGACGGCTCCCAGGCCGTAGCCGATCAGGGCGATGGCGCCTTTGAGTTCTTCGATATTGCCTTCCATGGATTCCCTTCCTAGTGCTGTGGATGTACCGAAGCTTGGATGTAGACCGCCGACAACAGCGTGAAGATGTAGGCCTGGAGGATTGCGACGAATATCTCAAAGGCGAAAAAGATCATTCCCACCGCGAACCAGACCACCCCGATCCCGGCCTTGGGACCGATGTCACCTACCGCCAGCACAAAGGTGACACCTGATCCGAGCAATAGCGTCAGCATGAGATGGCCAGCCACCAGGTTGGCAAACAACCGGATAGCCAGCGTGATGGGTCGAAGGAGGAAGGTCGAGACGACCTCGATCAAGCCGACCAGCCACCGCAACCCGATCGGCACCGCTTTGGGCCAAGCGACATCGGTCAAGTAGTGGATCCCGTTCTTCGAAAACCCGACGATGACGAAAATGAAGTACGTGACCAGCGACAGAAAAATGGGTAGCGCCATCCGCGAAGTGATCGGGAAGTTGATCAATGGCGTGACCTCGAAGAGATTGCCAACGAGAATCAGCATGAAAATCGAGAGAAGGTATGGCACGTACTTGGCGCCTTCGGGGCCGATGATGTCCCTGGCGATGCCGTCGCGAACGAACTCGACCAGGCTCTGAATGGCAGCCTCGAACTTGGTAGGCACCGGACGATTGCGGCGCAGGCCGAAATACAACAGAGCTACTGAGACGGCCGCGGCCAGAAGCATCAGGAAAGAGATCCGCGTGAAGTTGACGGGACCGATGGTGAACCATGGGTCCAGAAACTCGAACCAGTCTTTGACGTCGGCCGGTGCACAGATCACTTCGTTGACCACATCGCAGTGGCGCTCCTGCGCGGCCAGAATCAACCCGTCCAATCCAGTTTCCTTTCCTGATCCCGCATCATCGAAATCGCTTCGAGGACGATCAGCACCACGTAGCTGACCACCGCCGAAACTCCGAATGCAAGTCTGTCGATCTCAACGAAGCGCACCACCAGCAACATCGTCCCGGCGATAAGGGCCATCCGGAGGAAGAAGCCGACAAGTGCGGCGGCATGATACATGGTGAGGGAGACCCGCATCGCGAGGCTGAGCACCTTGCCTGCCAGCCAAAGGTTCAGAACGACGATGACCAGGCCGAGCGCTCCGGCGACGGCACCTCCGGGTCCTCTCAGGAGCCAGCAAACTGCCAAGAGAGGCAGCGCAAGGTAGGCAGCACGGGCGACGATGTGGCGCGCAACTATCGCCTCGACGGGGATCACAGAACCCGGGAACGGATTACCGCCCATGTCCTGGCCCTTCATCCGGACCGTTCTCCATCTGCTTGGAAAGGTGCCACATCCTGACGAATCCTGAGTACGAACCGACCAGGATTCCGATCACGACAAACCAGGGATCGGTCCCCAGCCAGAGATCGGCGAGATAGCCGAGGAGCGTGCCCGAGAGGATCGATCCGAAGAAAGCTCCGCCGGCAACCCAGCCTTCGGCCGAGGATGAGACTTCCGATTCCCGCGAGCTTCTTGGTTTCATCTTGTGAATCGCTTCACAAAGTCTATAGCTTCCATCGCCATGGCGCAACCTAGCCAGATTCGAGGACGCCATTACCTGGTCGAGCCCCGCTAGCAATCTGTTGAGCATCGACGGGTCGATCAACTCTCCCCAGACGCCAGACGCCAGACTCAAAGTTCCGCTGTATCGAGCTGCCGAGCTGACGTCTCGCTTCTCTCTTCACACATGCCCGGCGAAGTCGTGCGGGTAGGGCGGAAACGAGGAGGCCAGTTCACGCACACGGGTATTCACCAAAACGAGCTCAGCAGTGTTTGATCCCGCCCGCAAAGCTCTCGTGATCATCGAAGCGACCTCAGCGGCCTGGTCTTCTTTCATTCCCATCGTGGTCATGGCCGGGGTCCCGATCCGCAACCCCGACGCCCGGTAGGGAGGGCGGGGGTCGTTGGGAATCGTGTTGAAGTTCAGGGTGATGCCCACCTGATCGAGGAGACGCGCGGCCTCTTTCCCGGTGAGGTCGGCGTCGATCGATCGAAGGTCGATCAGGAACAAGTGGTTGTCAGTGCCACCCGACACCACTCGCACGCCCTCGTCCTGGATCCGGTCTGCCATCGCCGCAGCGTTGGCGACGATCTGGCGTGCATAGGAGGAGAACTCTGGAGTGGAGGCTTCCTTGAAACAGACCGCCTTGGCGGCCACCTGGCTCATGATCGGACCACCCTGGGCATTCGGAAAAACGGCCTTGTCGATGTCAGCAGCAAAGGCCTCGCGACAGAGAATCATCCCTCCCCGCGGGCCTCGCAGCGCCTTGTGGGTGGTTCCGGTCACGACGTCGGCATGGGGCACTGGATTGGGATATGCCCTGCCTGCCACCAATCCCACGAAGTGAGCCGAGTCCACCATGAAGATGGCTCCGACCTCATCGGCGATCTCCCGGAACCTCTCGTAGTCGAGGGTGCGGCTGTAGGCCGAGTAGCCAGCGAGCAGAATCTTGGGCCGGTGCTCCTTGGCCAGCTTTTCCACCTCGTCCATGTCGATGATCTCGGTGACCGGGTCGACTCCGTAGGCAACGAAGTGGTAGTAGAGACCGGAGAAGTTGACGGGGGATCCGTGGGTGAGATGGCCCCCGTGATCGAGGCGCATTCCCAGCACAGTGTCGCCGGGCTTGATCAGTGAGAAGTAGACCCCCATATTGGCCTGAGCCCCCGAATGCGCCTGAACGTTGGCATGGTCGGCCCCAAACAATGCCTTGGCCCGCTCGATGGCCAGGCTTTCCATCTGGTCGACGACACCGCAGCCTTCGTAATAACGCCGCCCCGGATATCCCTCTGCGTACTTGTTGGTGAAGACAGACCCGGAAGCGGCCATCACCGCCGGTGAGGCAAAGTTCTCTGAAGCGATCAGGTGGATGTGGGTGTTCTGACGCTCAACATCCTGGCGGATCAGGTCCGCCATCTCCGGGTCGACCTGTTCGATTGTCCGCGTGTCGATCATGGAAAACGAGGTTAGAGCCATTCGACGGGTGCAACGCCACGGGCAGATCGCAGACGCCAGACGCTAGACGCCAGACGCCAACTCCGAACCTCAAGCCTCGAACTTGAGACCGAGATCCAGGGGTCCCTGGCGCAGCAGGACCGGCTCCGGGCCGGTGACGTCAACCGTTGTCGATGACACGGCGCCAGGGCAGCGACCGGCTACGTAGAGGTCGACCAAATCTCCCAACGCAGCTCTGGCCCCGACGTCGTCAATGGTCTCCTCGGCCCCGCTCCGATTGGCACTGGTGACGGCCAGCGGACCGAAGGTGCTGAGAATCTCTCTCGTCGTGGGGAGATCGGGCACCCGCACCCCGACTGTCCCCCGCGCCCTGTCTCCGACTCCTTCAGGAAGCTCGAACCTGGCAACGCCCACCAGGTTGAGCGGGCCCGGCCAATGCGATCTGGCCCACTCGATCGCGTACGCGGGAAGCTCGACGATTCCAAGGGCCGATTCGACGTCGGCCACAAGGAGCCCCACTGGCTTGCCCTCCGACCTTCCTTTGATCGAGAAGAGTCGCCCGACCGCAATCGGATTCCTGGGATCCGCCGCAATCCCGTAGACGGTGTCGGTCGGAATTCCGATTACCGCGCCCCGGCTGAGGGTGTCGGATATTTCCTGCAGGTTGGGGATCGTCATCGACCGGTAGTCATAGGGCTATTCACGGGTCTGGGGTCACGGCTCCTGGGTAGGCTGGCCCACCCTCATCAGGAGTAAACCGATGGATGCAAGCGACCTCAAGTCGGTTCCCCTCTTCGCCGGACTCAGCAAGCGCGAGCGGGAACTGGTAGCACGGCTTGCGGATGAGGTCGACGTGCCGGCCGGCAAAGTTCTGACCCAGGAAGGTGGGCCCTCCCAGGAGTTCTTCGTGATCACATCGGGATCCGCCACCGTCACCAGGGATGGCGGCGAGGTCGGTCATCTTGGGGCCGGCGACTTCTTCGGTGAGATTGGGGTACTTCGCTCCGAGCCCCGCACTGCCACGGTGACAGCCGACACCCCGATGCGATTGCTGGTGCTCTTTGCTCAGAACTTCACCGCGCTCGACCATGAGTTGACCGAAGTCAGAGAGTGCGTCGAGAAGGCGATGGCCGAGCGGATGCCTTCGGAGTAGACACTACGAGCCGTTGACCCGGACAAACCGATCCCGGCCGTACTGATCGATCACGACCTCGCCCGAGAACCTCGTAGCCAGAGTCCGAGCCTGGTCTTCTCCCACCTCGACCCAAGCTTCACCGGTCGGCGCCAGCCACCGGCGCACTCCCGCTAGGACCTTCTCGGCGACCTCCATTCCGGTCGGTCCGCCGACCAGGGCCAGGCGTGGTTCTCTCCTGACATCATCGGGCAGCCCGTCCCAGTCGCCCTCGGCGACGTACGGCGGGTTGGAAATCAGGAGATCGATCTGTCCCTTCACCTCCTCAGGGAGGACATCGAAGAGGTCGCCCTCGAGCCACTCGACCGACAGGTCGTTGGCAAGAGCGTTGGAGCTCGCCACTTCCAACGCGGCTCCGGACACATCGGTGCCGATTACCCGCGCCGACGGAAAACTCCGCTTCAGAGCGAGTGCCAGCGCCCCCGAACCCGTGCCGAGATCGACCACGAGGCTCGGAGCCGGTCGCTTGCTTGCCAGCTCGAACAAGTACTCGGTCTCAGGACGAGGAATCAACACCCGTTGGTCGACCGCCAGCTCGACCGAACCGAAGGTGACCGTCCCCTCGAGGTACTGGAGCGGTTCCCCGTTGAGGCGTTGCGCAATCAGGTCGTCGATGCGAGCTTGCTGGTCGGGTGTCACGGCCAGCTCTGAGATGAGTTGGGCCCGGCCACGGCCAGTGACCGCCGCCACCAAACGCACCCGCTCATAGGCGGGTAGTGCCGCCCCACCTGCCAGTTCGGGCGCGTTCGATTGGGTCATAGACGGGATGCAACCACCCAATTCATCGGCCAAGAACGCTTCACCGCCCACCGCGATCTCGTTAACGTCACCATCTGTACGCCGGTAACCGACCCGGAGGGGACAATGACCGACCAACCACCTGACCAGCCCGACAACACAATGGGGGTACCCGCCTCCCCTCCGCCACAACCGGGCCCACCACCGATCCCCATGCCAGCAGTGGCTAGCGGTGTCGGGGCCCCAGCCGACTTGGGCACCAGATTCTTGGCCCGTCTCATCGATCACATTCTCCTTGGCATTGTCATCTTCGTGATAATCGTGCCTTTGGTCGTTGCCGCTGCCTTTACCGGGGTCGGGAACGGGTTGAACATGTTCGGCGGCTTCAGCGCCGGATCGCTCGTTTCTGCCATTGTTACCGCGGCGATAACCATCGGGTATTTCGCCCTCATGGAGTCGAATAGCGGCCAAACCGTCGGGAAGATGCTCGTCGGCCTAAAGACCGTCGGCCCCGACGGCAACAAGCCAACCATGGAGCAAGCTCTGAAGCGCAATGCCTGGTACGCCCTGGGCATCGTCCCCTTCCTCGGGGGTCTGGCTCAGCTGGCGGCAACGATCTACATCGCTGTCACGATCAACAACTCGGCCACCCGAACCGGCTGGCACGACACGTTCGCCGGCGGAACCAAGGTCATCAAGACCAAGTGATCTCCTAGAACCCGTTTTGGCGCGAAGAACCCGCACCCTGGTGCGGGTTTTGCGCGCCAAAACGAGAAC
>JANMST010000110.1:0-2555 GCA_031389635.1 Acidimicrobiia bacterium
TGTCCGGCATGGCGGGCGACAACTTCGCCAGGATTGGTCTCGCCGTCCTGGCGCGACAGCTCGCCACCACCTGAGCCACCGACGTCGGATCGGCGCCGAACTCGATGCCGCCGGCGGAGGTGTTGGGACACGACAGGTTGATCTCGTACCCAGCGATCCCGGCCACGGCTTCGAGCCCCTCGATGACCTGGGCGTACTCGTCGATGACGAATCCCACCACGTTGACGAAGATGCGGGCCCGGGCAAGACGCCCGGCGAGCCACGGCAGGTCGTCCTCGACGACAGCGTGGAGCCCCGGATTGGCCAGACCGATCGAGTTGAGCATGCCCCCGTCGAATTCGGCCACTCGGGGAGAGCGATTCCCACTCCGGGGGGCCATCGACACGGCTTTGGTGACGATGCCACCGAGCTGGTCGAGCTCGATCGTTCCGGCCAGCTCACGACCGAACCCGGCGGTGCCAGCGGCGAGCAAGATTGGATTTTGAAAGGTGGTTCCGAGCAGAGTGAGGCCGCCGCTGGTTGCCGCCGACGGCACTTAGGGTGCCCCGCTCTGCTGATCGGCGGTGACGGCGGAGCCGGTCCGGCGTTCGTACTCGAGGAGGTACGAGACGATCGCGTCGGCGATGGACGATGCCAAGTTCCGCTGTTGGCGGAGGGCCGTCATCATGATCGCGTCGTCCTTGTTGGTGCTGAACCCCATCTCGACCAACACCGCCGGCCGGCGGGCGGTCGCAAGGACCGTGTACGGAGCCTGCTTGACGCCCCGGTTGGGCCCGGTGTGCACCTCGGAGGCGTGGGACTGCACCAACTCAGCGAGGCGGGCCGACTCGCGCTGATGCTCGTTGACCTGGAGATCCTTGAGGATGAAACCGAGCCCTCCGCCCACTTCATCTTCGCTCTGGGCCTCAAAGCGAATGGCGTCGTTTTCCATCTGCGCTACCCGGGCTTCGTCTTCGGTCAAGGCTTCCGCGAGGAAGTAGGTCTCGAACCCGCGAACGTTGCGATAGCCCGTCCGGGCGGCGAGCGAGTTGACGTGGAGGCTGACGAAAAGGTCACACCGGTCGGTGCAATAGCGCCCCCGATGGCTCAGCTTGATCAAGGTATCCGCGGTGCGCGTCATGACGACCCCGACGCCGCGCTTTAGCAGTTCCTCCCGGACGAGGAGCCCCATCTGCAGGGTGACGTCTTTTTCTTTGAGGCCGCGGGGGAAGAACAGACCCGGGTTCCCGGGGTCCGGGCCACCGTGGCCAGGATCGAGGGTCACCACGTGCCCTCGGCGAAGCCCGTTCGGGAGCCGATCCAGGGCCTTCGTCGTCCGCGCCACGCTGGCCGCGACTGGCGCCGGGCCGACGATCTCCTCGATCCGCCCGGTGGCGGCGTCGTAACGGAACCGGCCCTTCAGCTCGAAGGGAAGCACATGGGTGACGAACTGAATCGGCAGGAAGAGGGTGTCGCGCTTGAAGGCGCTCCGCCCCACCAGCGGCTTGACGTTGCCCGATACCGAGTAGACCGGGCCGCCGATGAGGAACCGGAACGTTGCCCGGGCGATGACCACTTCGGCCCAGGCGCCGTCAACGCTGGACCGGCCCCCCAGCGCCGCGAGCAACCCGGGAGCGGCCAGGATAGGCCCCGCCTCAGGGTCGGTCCGGACCGGAAGGCGAATGTCGCCGTTCTTGGTCGCGACGACGACCGTCATTGGGGCCGCCGGGTTCGGAGCGGTCGCGGCGAGGCCGAGGAGCAGGGCGCTAAGCATCAGGCCCGCACCTTGAGCGCGCGCGCCATCTCCCGATCGGCGATGCGCTGCTTGATGTCCTCGCGACGATCATGCACTTTCTTCCCCTTCCCCAACGCCAGCGCCACCTTCGCCTTGCCCTTCTTGAAGTACAGTTCGAGCGGCACTAAGGCAAACCCCTTCTTCTCGGTCGCGCCGATCAGCCGCTCGATCTCTCGGCGATGGAGCAGCAGCTTCCGAGGCCGCACCGGTTCGTGGTTGTACCGGTTGCCCTGCTCGTACGGCGTGATGTGCATCCCCTCGAGCCAGACTTCCCCGCGCTTCACTAACCCGAAGGCCTCTTTGATCGACGCCTTACCCTGCCGGAGACTCTTGACCTCGGTTCCCGAGAGCACGATGCCGGTCTCCCAAGATTCGAGGATGTGATAATCAAAGGTGGCTCGCGGATTTCGTGCCACCGAGACCCGATCCTCCTGGGGGGTGTCTGCCTTCCTTGATTGGCTCATAAGTCTATCTCTGACAGCAAGATAGGCTGACTGTGGCAAGCTGGCAACGGAGCGCTTGCCTTCGGTTCTTGGGACACCTAGGTTTGCGCTTCGCGCCGAAGTGGTGGAATTGGTAGACGCGCTGCGTTCAGGGCGCAGTGGGTGTAAGCCCGTGGGGGTTCGAGTCCCCCCTTCGGCATATCCGGCCCCGGCCCCCCCGTTCCTTCGAGCGGGGGGCCGTCGCTAATTCAGTATCGCGGCAGATCGGTATCGACCTCGATCGCCCACGCGTCGAGGCCACCCCGGAGGCTCGATGCTCGGAAACCCGCCGAAGCGAG
>JANMST010000127.1:0-2468 GCA_031389635.1 Acidimicrobiia bacterium
CGGAGAATTTGCGGCTGGCCGACCGACGATATGTGTGGTTCCGAGGTCAGACAGGGTTGGGCCTTGGTTGGCTGGCCAAGACGACCGCCTGCCTTGGCGGCAGCATGACGAAGGGCTGCCGTCGCCCGATGCGGAAACTCCTCGATTTCTAGCCAAGCCTGGCGGGGCCACGCGCGTTGTGGGGCTAAGGGCAAAGAATCGGCAAGACACGGACGCAGATCGTCCCAGTCATCAATGACAACCCTCCCTTGGCGCGTTCCTCCCTGACGTCCCTCCGGGACGCGTTCCAATTGCCGAGACGATGCGTGTTGAGGTTGTCCGCCCAAAACCTGGGCGGGATGGGTGGACCGGGGCGGCCGGGAGCTGACGCCAGACATCGGCCGCTGGGTAGTAGGTCGGTTTGCACGGGTTCAGAGATGATCGGGCTGAAAGGCAACGACGGAAACCAGTCGTTCGCCGCTAACGGCTTGAACGAGGCCACGGCATATGGTCGGTCGACCGAGACCCTGGCGACCCTCGAAATGCCGATCGACCTCACTTTGGTGATGTTTTATGGACCGGTACCGAAGTCGTCATGTTTGGAGTAGCGCTACCGGAGACGGCTGTTCGGAGCTTCTCCAGAGCCGGTCTTTTGCAAACCTGCGCCGCCCTAACGCTAGAACAGGCGGGCCTTCCCGCGTGAAGGGAAGTGCCGGAGGTCGTCGATGTTGCCGTCGAGGCGGGCTGACTTCGACCGAACGTCATAGCTCCATCGACGGCGACGATCGACGGGAAGTCAGACCTCCCTTAGGCAACGGCGACAGGTTCAGGCAAGGGCCGACGGGATCCGAGAACTGCCACAGGGCTGGCTGGTAGGACGACGACGAAGCAGGCGCCCCCTAAGAGGGGGGAGTCCTCGTAGGTGACGGTGCCGCTATGGGCGTGAATGAGGCCTTCGACAATGGCCAAGCCGATTCCTGACCCGGGAGTGGCTGCATCGAGACGGTGGGCACCTCTTTCGAAGCGATCCCAGATGAGCTCACGATATTTTATTGGTACTCCGGGACCGTTGTCATGGACTTCGAGTCGCACCCCATTAAGCGCCCTGGCTCGCAGGAGAGCCTCGCCCTTGCCATAGCGAGCAGCGTTCGAAAGAAGGTTCACCATGATCTGGATCAGGCGGTCCCGATCACCCACCACGTCGAGATCCGCGGGAACGTCAACAACCAGATGTGTATTGGACCCCAGATTGGCAAGTTCGGTCGCCTGCCCCACCAATGCCGCGACCGAATGGGTTCCGATCTTGAGGATCGTCTTCTCAAGATTGTCTCGAGAGACTTCAACGAGGTCGGCGACGATCCGAGAGAGGTACCGTGTCTGATCTGCGACCGAGGTCAGCAGTTCGGTGCGTTCGTGGTCGGGAAACGCCTGCCAATCGCTGGCCAGCACCTCGGAAAAGCCGCTCATGGCAGTGAGCGGAGTTCGCAGCTCGTGGGCGATCGTCGCCACCAGGTCCCGTCGTTCCGTTTCGACCACCTCCAAATACTCCCGAAAGGCGACGGCCTGCCTGACAATCACGATCAACATCACCAGACCGGCGCCGAGTACCAACACCTTGATGCCGATAGCCAAGGACCCGGTCAGCAATCGGTACGAAGCGACAACGATCAGCCCTCCCACAAGTGTGTACAAGAGGAGCAGGTTGGGGACTGGCCTCCGGCGGTCTGGTAACTCGTGGGGTCGCACCGATCGAGCTGCCGCGAAAGCAGCAAACGCGAAGAGCCCGTAACCAAGAACCCAGAACCCGTCGAACCAAACCCCTCTTCGATAGGTGTCGAAATTCACCCAGTACAGGATGTCGGCGATGGCGTTGCAGACCACTCCCGCTCCAAGGATCAAGAGAGGGCGATAGAGGCGGAACGGGCTCTGCCGCACGCTGAGGATGACCAGCCCCGCTAGCAACAACACGTCTCCGAACGGGTAGGCCGGATTCACTAGTCGCTCCAAGAGGTTGGCACCTTCGAACGAAACCAGATCGCTCAGGTACAGATGCCACATCAAGATGGCCAGCGCAATGGTGCCCGCCGCCCCGTCTAACAGCAGACGAAACCGGCCGAATCGCGACGTTCGGGCGTGGGGGAACGACACCAAACCTGCCAGCCACAAGGGGTAGGCCGCCAGGTAGAAGAAGTCGGCTGGACCCGGGTAGGGAATTGCCCAGCCCGCCAGATGATAAGTCGCCCACGTGACATCGCCCAGTGCCCAACTCAGTACTCCCAACCCGATCAAGAGCCAGGATCGCCTCTCCACCGCCGTCACTCCACGCGACACCCACACGATTGCCGTCCCAGCCAAAAGCGAGGCCCCCATGATCGCAAGCGCCGGAACCCACCACCCCGGGACACCACTGGCCATTGTCCCCGCCAACAGCAGCCCCGCCAACAAGACTCCATAGCAGGCGGCAACCAGCGCCAACCTCCTCGATGCGG
>JANMST010000141.1:0-2255 GCA_031389635.1 Acidimicrobiia bacterium
CGCCACAGGTCACTGCCAAAACCGATGACCAGGTTGACGCCACCGGAAGCAACGGCGGGTGCCCGTAGCCGGCTGAGCGCCGATGTCGCCAGCGGCATGTCGATATCCGGGCGCAGGTCGAACTCGATGAACTGGTGGGCGATCGTCCCCTGCGCAAAGATGCCGAACTGCGGGACGCTCATGAATCAGTAACGGTACAGCGCGACATGGCCGCTGGTAGGGGAGTTGCACGAAAAGCGACAACCAGCTCAATCTCCCGACGTAGATCACCGAATACCGGGCCTGGGCTCTCGATATCGACCGCCGCCGACGCTTCTTGGCGCGCACACGGCCAGCACTTTGCGTTTCCGTCCCCGCGTTGGACAGACCCTCGGTCACTGGGCTGACAGGGTGGCTGACACTGGAATTGGAGGGGTGCGAAAAGTCAAAGGTGGCACTGGCGGCGTCGACGCCGTCCCGGCCGTGGACGCTTACGCGATCACGGAGGTCGGGCCTCGCGACTGCCACTCCGCGTGGTCGCCTGACTGCGACCAATCGATCCGGGACGTGCCGTTCCAGCGCATTGTCCGATCAGCGTGTTATTGGCCGGGATCGGATGGTCAGGTCCGGGTCTCTTCGCCGCGAGGTAGAGCGGTTGCCTTACCATATGCTGCCTGCCGGAGATTGGGGCCTACGTTTGGTGAGGAGAGGATGTGATGGAGGATGCCGGGCGAACCACAGTTGAAGAATTCGATGGTTAGCTTCCCTCGTTTTCCCGACAGAGGGAAGCACAGTGACTGATCCGAACATAACCCAGCGAGCGTTCACCACGATCCTGGAGCACTTCGTTGTGACCGGGAGAGCACCTCATTACATCGAGCTGGCAGATGCACTCAACATCGGTGTGCAGGAGGCCCGAGAGGTACAGCGCTCCGCGGTGGAGGCGTCGCCGGTTGCGGGCTGCTGGCTGGCTCATGACACTGACCACATCGAGTCGTGGGCTCCCTTCAGCAACGTCCCGACCCAATACCTCATCAGTGTGGACGGACTACAAAAGTGGTACGGCCAGTGAGGCATGGAGGTGCTGGCCGTGCGCTGGCTGTTTCCTGGGCAGGAGGTCGTGGTCGACACTCGATGCCTCGACTGTGGTGACTCGATCCGCGTGCGGACCCGCGATGAGCAGATCTTGGCCATCGAACCCGAATCGGCCGTGGGTTATATGCCGTCACCCTTCACCAGGTCGAGAGCGGGTTCCGGGGCATTCAACTGAAGTCGGATGAATCTCTTCCGGTCGGAAGAGCACCTCAAGCGTTGGCTTCTCTACTTCCAGGCGGGCGGCGACTATGTGATGTCGGTTGGCGATTGGGCCACCGTTTTCAGTACGTCGATCTTCCGTAGACGCCTCGAACCGGACTATCTGGCCCGCTCTCCAGGATATCTGGAAGACTATCGGCAAGCCCTTCGAGGGATGGGCAAGGCCCTCCCCGCCCCGGACCGTGTCCTGTCGACGATCATGTTCACCGACATCGTCGACTCGACGGTGCAGGCCGCATTGGTCCGCGATGCCCAATGGCGGTTGCGGCTCGAGCGCCACAACGAAGTCGTGCGAAGCCAACTCGACCACTTCGGCGGTAGGGAGATCAAGCAGACCGGAGACGGGTTCCTGTCCGCCTTCGACAGCCCAGCCAACGCGATCCGGTGCGGGATCACGATCTGCCAAGAGATGCCAAACATTGGGCTACAAGTGCGGGTCGGGATCCACTCGGGAGAATGTGAAGTCCTCGGCGACGATCTCGGTGGTATCGCCGTCCACATCGGGGCCCGGATCGGAGCGATCGCTGGGCCCGGCGAGGTGCTCGTCTCGCGGACCGTCAAGGATGCGGTGACAGGCTCAGACATCGACTTCGAGCATCGGGGTGGGCACGAACTCAAGGGTGTACCCGACCAATGGGAGTTGTACGCCGCCGTGCCTTGAAGCTCGCCGCAATGGTTAGGTAGCGGCTGGATCGTTGTTGTCGGCCCGGCCGCCCATAAACGCCCAATTCATTCAGGTTGAGCCCAGACACACGCCCGCCCACAACCGGCTGGGAAGAAACTGACGGGGCACTTTGGGTTCAACCATGATCTCTGCCATACACGGAAGAGGCGACCACATAGCGCATTTTCACACCACGGTGACACGTCGGTGCTACCACGACCGCCCCTGAATCGGCATCTCATGCCTTCCGCGCTCCCGTCCCCGGGCTGACAAGTCCTCAGATCGGTTGACACGGTGA
>JANMST010000187.1:0-4076 GCA_031389635.1 Acidimicrobiia bacterium
CCACCTGACGGTGCGGCAACGACGTCGAACGCGCCATCGACTCCAACACAACCCTTTGCTCATCAGACAGCGGCAGAGGCTCAGCAGTAATGATCGGCATCACGCTAGCCTAACCACCGAAGCTATTTCAACGACGGACCAGTAGGCGGTAGGCGAACCGTCACGAGAACGGGGTTTTGTCCGGGTCTAGGGTTTGGAACGCACCACGCACCACGGCCCCACGCACCACGCTCAGAGACCCCACTTGGAGACCATGGCGAGCGCCGCGAACGCCACAAGGGCAGTGTCCAGCACCGCCCACGAGGCGATCGACTTGTAGACCGGCATGGCCTTGGCCGTGTCGCCGCTTTCGAAGTGTCCGATCGCCTGGCGGGTCTTGCGGTTGAACACCAGTCCGGCCAAGGCACCGCCGATGATCACGACCGCGATTCCGATTCCGACAAACGTCGAACCGAACGAGAAGGCGTCGTTGGAGAGCACCAAATAGATGCCGGTCAGCAGGATCAGACCCGAAGCTGATCCGTAGATTGGCCCGCTGGCTTTGTCGACCGCTTTGAGCCATTGCAGGCCGGCCCCACCGTTGACAAGTTTTGGCCCGATCAACATCTGGGCAACGTTGGTCCCAAGCCACATGCTTGCTCCGATGATGTGCAGCCACAAAGCCACTTTGAGCAAAGGTCGTTCTCCTTCTGAGGTCGGCTGGAGGCTAACTGCCCTCCCTGAAACGAGCGCTTATCTCACCGAGTTTCTCGATCGATTCTGGGACGATCGGGTCGAGCACTGCCTGAATGTGACTGACCCCGGCGGCGGCGATTACACGCAAGCTGGCAGCAATCTCTTCGACTGTGCCAACCAGGGGACTGCCACCGGTGCGCCGGCTGGGGGTGTCTCCGAATCCGATGTAGACCGCCACGGTCTTGGCGACCTCTTCGGGCGGTCGCCCTGCCGAGCGGCACGCTGCATCGATCGTTTCGATCAGCGGAGCAACGCGGGCAGGATCGTTGTCGAAGTCTGAATACCACGAGTTCCAGGCGGAGACGTAAGGCAGGGTCAGGGCAAGCATCCGTGGGCCGCTGGAACCGATCAGGAGGGGTGGCCCGCCGGGCCGAGTAGGACGCGGCAAGAGTTCACAATCGTCCAGGGTGTAGAACTCGCCTCGAAAGTCTGAACGACCCTCCGTCAGCAAAGTCCGGACGATGGTGAATGCTTCGGCAAAACGAGAGATCCTGCGGTCGTACGGCAATCCGAATGCCTTGAATTCCACCGGGTTCCAGCCCGCCCCGACCCCGAGGATGAGACGGCCCCCGCTGATCTCATCGACCGTGGCAGCCTTCTTGGCCAACACGGCAGGGTTGTGAAACGGAAGTGCAGCCACCAGAGGGCCCAGTTCAACCCGTTCGGTCACAGCCGCCAGCGCCGCCAGCATCGACCATGCCTCCCAGGGTCCCTTGCGTCCCCCGGGCAGGTCGTAGAGCAAGTGATCACCGAGCCAGATCGAGTCGAGTCCAACTTCTTCGGCCAGGCGAGCCATCGCCGCCACTTCCTTCCAGCTCGCCTCGTACTCGATCTCCGGAAGTTGAACCCCGATTTTCATGTGGCCAAAGATAGGGAGTTAGCCACGCCCTAGGCTCGCTTCATGGAGCAGCCATTCCTCAACATGGCCGACTACTTCTTGTTCGATCGGATCCGGGAGGGACAGGGAGGTCGCGAGGCGATTCGATCCGACGAGGGATCACTCACCTACGACGACGTTGCCGCCCTGGCTTCCGGGATGGGACGTCGGCTCCAGCAACTCGGGGTCGAACGTGGGCAGCGAGTCCTCATCTCCCTCCCCGACGGTGCCGAATACGTGGCGGCCTTGTTCGGCATTCTTGGCATCGGGGCCGTGGCAGTGATGATCAGTCCAGAGCTCAAACCGGATCATCTGGCGGCAATCCTCAACGGGGCCCGGGCGCCCGTGGCCGTGGTGGCGTCCCCTCACCTCGAGGCGCTCGCGGCGGCCAGCGCCATCAGCCAGTACCCACCCGACCCTCACATCCTCGACCCTGGTGCCATCGAACCCGACGATGCGGTATTAGCCACTGCGCGGACCCGTCGCGACGACCCCTCCATCTGGCTCTTTTCGGGTGGCACCACGGGAGTTCCCAAGATCGTCGTTCAGACCCATCGCTCATTCGTCAACACCACCGAGCGTTATGCCCGCGAAACCCTCGGCTACCGCCCCGATGACGTGACGATCTCGGTGCCGAGGCTGTTCTTCGGATACGCGACCGGGGCGAATCTTCTCTTCCCGTTCTCGGTGGGAGCCACCACCGTCCTCTTCCCGGACCGGCCGACCCCAGCCGTTCTGTTCGACCAGATCCGCCGTCACCGGCCGACCATCCTCGTGACCGGTCCTTCAGCCATCAACGCGATGGTGTCCGATCCCGCCGCCGCCCATGCCGACCTGTCCTCTATCCGGTTCACCACCTCCGCCGGCGAGGCGCTCCCGGAGACGCTCTACCACCGGTGGAAGGACCGGTTCGGAGTCGAACTGCTTGACGGCCTCGGGACGGCCGAGATGTGGCACATCTTCATCACCAACCGGCTCGGCGACGTCAAGGTCGGAACGGTGGGACGAGTGATCAACGGGTTCGAGGTGAAGGCTTGCAACGAGGAGGGACAGGAAGTGGCGGCGGATGAGGTTGGCCGGATGTGGGTAAAGGGCAACTCCCTGGGGCAGGGTTACTGGGAGGACGAAGCTCAAACCGCCGCGGCATTTCGGGGCGAGTGGTTCGTCGGCGGTGATCTGATCTCAATCGATGGCTCTGGCTATGTCACCCATCGGGGACGGGCCGACGATGCAATCAAGGTGAAAGGCAAGTGGCTCAGCCCACAAGAGGTCGAGTCGTGCCTCCTCGAGCACGGCGCTGTCAAGGACTGCGCAGTGGTTGCCTTCGAGGATGACGATGGCCTTCTGAAGCCGACAGCGTTTGTCGTCACCTCGTTCACTGTCTCAGAAGCGGAACTGAAACAGCACGTCCTCGACCGGCTCGAACCGTACAAGTACCCCAGGCGGGTGATATTCGTCGATGAACTTCCCCAAACCCACCTTGGAAAGGTGGACCGGGGTGCCCTGAAACGGCTCGCAGGCGACTGATGCGTTCGGTCGCTTGCCCATTGAGATAGGCCAGATGCCGCCAGATACAACAACCGTCATACGCCTAGCCCGTACCCGGACCGTCGACCTGGTAACGATCGGACGCAAGAGCGGCCAGCCCCAACGGGTCGAGATCTGGTGGTTCTGCTTCGAAGACCGGTTCATCATCACCGGCACCCCGGGACCACGTGATTGGTACGCCAATATCCTCGCCAATCCCAACGCCGTGATCGAAACCCGGCACGGAGACTTCCCGGCCACCGCCTCCACGATCACCGATCACCCGTTCAGAAACCGCTTTTTCTCCGACGGTGCCACCCGCTGGTACTCGAGTCAGGCCGAACTCGATGCCCTTGTAGAGACCGCCCCGATGATCGAGTTGCATCTGGACTAGAAACGAGACCTGGCCCTGGCAGACCAGAGCAGTCGAGGCCGATCTACTCTCCGAGCACTTCAAGACTGGGAGAAGGTCATCTGATGAGACGGTTTGCGATACTGCTCGTGGTCGCGGGATTACTAGTTGCGGCCCCGATGGCCGGCGCCTCCGAGGAGGAAGCCGGGACCATCCTCAGGGTGGGCCTTGGTCAGCCCTGGAGCACACTCAACGTCACGGCCGGCTTTGAGGTAAGCGTCTATGAGTACTGGAACCTCATGTACGCCACGTTGACGGACAAAGCGGCCGAGGACTTCGCCACGATCCCCGGGCTGGCGGAATCATGGGAAGGCTCCGATGACGGACTGTCCTACACATACACCCTGCGTGAGGGTCTGTTGTGGTCGGACGGAGAGCCATTGACCGCCGACGACATCGCCTGGACCATCAACACCGCTCGCGACCAGGGGTGGTCAAACCACATCTCGACCGTGCAGAATCTCGACGCGGTGGCTGTTGACGACCGGACCCTGACGATCACCTCCTCGGTCCCGGATCCTCGCC
>JANMST010000242.1:0-6394 GCA_031389635.1 Acidimicrobiia bacterium
CGAGGCGGTCTTCTATTCCGAAGCGGTCACGCAACGGCGCGGTCACCTTGCCTTTGCGGGTCGTCGCGCCGACCAATGTGAAACGCGGAAGGTCGAGGCGGATCGATTGGGCGGAAGGGCCCTTGCCGAGGACGATGTCGAGTTGAAAGTCCTCCATCGCCGCGTACAGCACCTCCTCGACGATCCGGGGCAGGCGATGGATCTCGTCGATGAAGAACACCGCGGCATGCTCGAGGTTGGAGATGATCGCCGCCAGATCGCCCGGCCGCTCCAACGCCGGACCCGAGGTGATCCGCAGGTCCACCCCCATCTCCGATGCGATGATGCCGGCCAGGGTGGTCTTGCCGAGCCCGGGTGGTCCCGAGAGGAGGACGTGATCGAGTGGGCGGCTCTGGGTCCGGGCCGCTTCGATCGAAATCCGCAGGCGATTCTTGACCTTTTCCTGCCCGACGAAGTCACCGAGCCGCCGCGGTCGCAGAGTCAGGTCCTCTTCGGGGGAAACCGGGTTGAGGATTGAGTCTTCTCTCAGGGGTTCACCGCCTGGAGAGGGCCTGGAGGGCCGCTCGGATCTGCTCGGCGACGGGCAAGGAGTGATCAACGCCGGATGACACGTCTCTGATTTCGACGCTTGTGTAGCCGAGGCTTTCGAGAGCCTGCCGGAGTTGGGCATTGGCGCCGGACCCTTCGATGACGTCGGCTTCGGCGTCTTCGAGTTTTGGCTTCAATTCGAGCACGAGTTTCTGAGCGGACCGCTTGCCCACGCCCGGCACCACCGTCAGGGCGTCGACGTCTTCGGCCGCCACGGCTCGCCGGACCTCGGCGACGGTCATCGTTCCAAGGATCGCCAACCCCAGCTTGGGGCCAACCCCGGATGCGGTGATCAACACCCGGAACAGGTTGCGTTCGGCTTCGTTGGGGAACCCGTACAACGTGATGCCGTCCTCACGACCATGCAGGTGGGTATGGACCACGATCTCTTCGCCGGTCCCGGGCAACTCCGCCTGGGTACGCGGGCTGACGAGAACCTCGTAGCCGACTCCCGCGACATCGATCAAGATTGCCGTCGTCGATCGCCCGGCCAGGGTCCCACGCAAGCGGCCAATCATTGAACGCCCGCTCGATCGAGGACCGCGGCGAGCGACTGAATGTGACAGAGCGCCACCGCCAGGGCGTCGGCGGCGTCGACCGGACGTGGAAGGTCGGCCAGGTTGAGGCGCCGCGCCACCATTCGCTGCACGGCCTCCTTGTCGGCCCGACCGTCACCCGTGATTGCCGACTTGACCATGGTGGGGACATATTCGTGGACCCGGAGGCCGGCCTGTGCGGCCGCCAGCATCGCCACCCCCGCGGCCCTGCCGACGCCAATGGCTGAGTGGCGATTGCGGTTGGTGAAGACCTGCTCGATCGCCACCACTTCGGGGCGATGCTCGGCGATCAGAGCCGACAGCATCCGATGCAATTCGAAGAGTCGAGCCGAGGTCTCGGCGTGGGCATCGGTGCGAATAACCCCGGCGGCTACGGCCTCCAAGGTGCGGGTCCGGCGTACCAACCCGTATCCGGTGACGGTAAGCCCCGGATCGATGCCCAATACGAACATGTGTACGAGGTTAACCGACGAGGCCGACAGGTTGGGCCTTGTCGGTATCGCAGCTACTCCGCTGCCAGGGCTGCCATCACATCGTCGGGGACTTCGTAATTGGCGTACACCGCCTGTACGTCCTCGAGATCCTCGAGGGCGTCGACCAACTGCAGTACCTTGCCGGCGTTTCCGGCGTCGACCGCCACGGTCGTGCGAGGCATCTGGGTCAACTCCGTGGTCGTCACCGTCAATCCGCTGGCTACCAATGCCCGCTGCACCGCAAACAGATCGGTGGGGGCGGTTATGACTTCGATCCCTTCCCCGGTGTCGCGTACATCTTCGGCTCCGGCGTCGAGAGCAGCCAGCAAGACCTCTTCCTCGGAGCCGTCGACCTCGATGTATCCCTTCTTCTCGAAGAGATATCCGACCGAACCCGGCTCTCCCATGCTGCCGTGGTTGCGTGTGAAGGTTGCGCGAATATCCGATGCCGCCCGATTGCGGTTGTCCGTGAGGGCTTGCACCATCACTCCGACTCCCCCGGCCGCATAGCCCTCGTACCAGACCTCGTCGTAGTTAGCGGTATCGGCCTCACCCGTGGCCCGTTGGATGGCCCGCTCGATGTTGTCGATGGGAACTGCGCTCGCCCGGGCCTTGGCTACCGCCGCGGCCAGCGTGGCACTGGCGTTGATGTCGCCGCCTCCCTGCCGGGCCGCCACTTCGATCGCTCGTATCAGCTTGGCAAAGAGCTTCCCGCGCTTGGAGTCGGTCGCGGCCTTCTTGCGCTTGATGGTCGCCCATTTGGAGTGTCCGGACATCTCTTCTCTCTAGATCAGATCGACCAACATGCGGTGGATCCGGGTGTCGTCGGTCAACTCGGGGTGAAACGACGACGCCAGAATCGACCCCTGACGGACCATCACCGGATGCGAGTCAATCGTAGCCAGCACCTCGACTTCGTCGCCCAGCTTGGCAACCCACGGGGCCCTGATGAAGACGGCGCGAAACGGGGTGTCGAAGCCGACGATGTCCAGATCCTCTTCGAAGGACTCGTTCTGCCGCCCGAAGGCGTTTCTGTGGACGACGGCGTCGAGGACCCCGAGCAGGTGCTGCTCACCCTCGGTCACCGCAGCCGAGAGAAAGATCAGACCCGCGCATGTGCCGTAGACGGGCATGCCGTCGTCGATCCTCTTTCGGAGCGGTCCGATCAGGCCAAAGCGATCGGCCAGCTTTCCGATGGTTGTCGACTCGCCGCCCGGAATCACGAGTGCCTCGACCTGGGACAGGTCGCCCGGAGTCCGAACCGGAATCGGGTCGGTACCAACCTGGCGAAGCATCGTCAGGTGCTCGCGAAAGTCTCCTTGAAGCGCAAGGACCCCGGTTGCCGGCATGGTCTCACCAGCCCCGCTCCGCCATCTTCTCACCGGCCGGGATCTTGTCGATCTCGAGACCGGCCATCGCTTCACCCAGACCTCGCGACACTTTGGCCACGACGTCGGCATCTGCCCAGAAGGTTGTTGCCTCGACAATGGCGCGGGCGAACCCGGACGGATCGCCGCTCTTGAAAATGCCCGATCCGACGAATATGCCGTCGCAGCCCAGAGCCATCATCAGGGCGGCGTCGCTCGGAGTGGCGATCCCGCCGGCCGCGAAGTTCACCACGGGCAGTTTGCCCGTCTCGTGGATCTCCTTCACCAATTCATATGGTGCGCCCAGGTCCCGGGCGGTCGCCATGAGCTGTTCTTCGTCCAACTGGGTCAGTCGGCGAATCTCGCCCGTGACGGCGCGCATATGGGTGACGGCTTCGACAACGTTGCCGGTTCCGGGCTCGCCTTTGGTACGGATCATGGCGGCCCCTTCGCCGATGCGACGGAGGGCTTCTCCCAGGTTCCGGGCGCCGCAGACGAACGGCGTGGTGAAATCCCACTTGTCGATGTGGTGCTGGTTGTCGGCGGGAGTGAGGACCTCGGACTCGTCGATGTAGTCAACCCCGAGAGATTGCAGCACGCGGGCCTCCAAAAAGTGGCCAATCCGGCATTTGGCCATGACCGGGATCGAAACGGCCGCCTGGATCTCCTCAACTTTGGTCGGGTTGGCCATGCGGGCCACACCGCCGGCCTTGCGGATGTCAGCCGGAACCCGCTCCAGGGCCATCACGGCGACGGCGCCGGCGTCTTCGGCGATTAGAGCCTGCTCGGCGGTTACGACGTCCATGATGACGCCACCCTTCAGCATTTCCGCCAGACCACGCTTTACCCGATCGGTGCCTTGTTGCACAACAACTCCTTGCTTGAAGGCAATTCTACCCCCCGGCGGCTCGATGGCCTCTCTGTTGTGGGGGTAGGCCGGGTCAGAGATCAGCGCCGGTACCGGTCCGCCTCGATCGCCTGCTGATAGCAAGCCCGGTACTGCGGCAGCACCCGCGACCAATCGAATTCCCTGGCCCGGCTCTGTGCGGCGATGGCCAACGTCTCGACTGCCGAAGGCTCCGCAAGGAGTCGGGAGATGGCGTTGGCCAGGTGGATAGGGCTGCCGGGAGGCACCAACTCGGCTGCGTCGCCGGCCACCGCTCGAAAGGCAGGGATGTCGGAAGCTACGACCGCGCATCGGGCCGCCATCGCTTCGACGATCACCAGTCCGAAGCTCTCGCCCCCGAGATTGGGCGCCACCATGATCGATGCCTCTCCCAACAGGCGGCGCTTCTCTGCCTCGTCTACCCGCCCGACATACTCGACGTTCGCAGCGGGATTCGGGTCCGGGTGAGGGCTGTCGGCTCCGATGACCGTCAGAACTGCGCCGGGATGGGCCGACGTCACGAGCGGCCAGGCCCCGGTGAGAACTGCCAAACCCTTGCGGGGCTCGTCCCGCCCCAGGAAGACGACGCGCCCCGGGACCTTCTTGACCTGCTCCTCATAGGAAACGATGTCGACGCCATTGGGAATGACCGCGACCAGGCCCAGCGAGCGCGGTCCCTGCGCCGCTTCGACGCTCACCGCCGTCAACACTGACCCTTTGAACCATCGCCCTCGCAACCACTTCGGCGGTCCGACCCGGTAGGCCAGCGAAATCCAGGCCGGGGGCGAGGCATGGAAGGTGGCTACGACCGGACGGCCGGCCCGCAGGGCGGCTGGACCGACCATCGGGATCAGAGGTTCGTGCACATGGAGGATGTCGAGCTCGGCGGCAACTTCGCGAATCCGCCGGGCGATGTCGAAACCGAGCGCCAGCGGTACCACCGAGCCGTTGGCCCTGACCGGTCGAACCCTCCCTACCTCGACCACGCGATACGAGACATCCCTCACAGCCTCGGCCCCAGGTCCGATCATCGTGACTGTCTCTCCGTCAGCTGCCAGCAACCGGCCAATGTCGAGAACCTGTTGCTGGACTCCCCCGGGCCTTCCAAGGTCGTATGGACAAATCAGTCCGATCCTCACGGGCCCATCCTCATTTGGGAGGGCGCCGTCATGTCAGAACGAGATCCGACGGCCAATTCGGTTGAAGGAGGTGCCACTGTTCGGGCGCCTTCCGGATCAATTCCTCGAGTCCGATCGCGATGAGTCGTGTCACCTCGGCCACCTCCTTCGTCCCGGGAGGCAGTTCCAGCCGCTGCAGGACCAATCTGTGACCGGTGGGCGTGAAATAGCTCGCGCCCAACAAAAGCGGCGCCCCGGTGCGAAGTGCGAGCGCGGCAGGTCCGGCCGGGAGAGTCGTCTCTTCACCGAAAAACTCGGTCTTGATGCCACGACCTGAGAGGTCGCGATCGCACAAGAGGCAAACCGCCGCCCCGCGGGCGATTCCCTCTTCGATTCCTCTCATCGAGCCGCGACCGGCCAGCACGATGGTGATCCCAAATTGGTTCCTTAACGACGTGAACCAGTTGGTCAACCGCTGATTGCCAAGCTTCTCAGCGACCGCCAGGATCTCGATTCCGGCTCGCTGACCCGACAGGGCCGCCGACTCCCAATTGCCCAGGTGAGGCACGGCGATGATCGCCCCCTTGCCGCTGTGGGCCGCGTCGCGCAGATGCTCGAGCCCGATGATCTCGAGAGTGGCATCGACCTCAGGAATTCGGCGGGGTCGTACCCAGAACGTCTCCGCCCAGTAGCGACCGTAGGACTTGAAGACCTGTCGGGTGCGGCGGCGCTGATCGCCCTTCGTTCCGAGCACCCGTCGCATGTGGCGCCGGACCATGCGCTTGCGGTCGCCCCCGAACAGGTACCAGATCAGCCCCGCCGCCTCACCCAGCCGGCGGGCGGCGCGAGCGGACAGGAGCCCCACCAGCCCGACCCCGAGGCGGACCAACAAATAGCCGGCCAGATCCTTCACAACTCGAGCGAGCTCACTTCGGCGCGCTCATGACTTCAGCTCACGGTAAGTCAGGAAGAATCGCCACCCCACGGTCGCCCAGACCGCCACTACCAGAACCCACAGCATCGGCTCGATGAGGCCGGTGAAGAGCCCGGCCGAGAAGAGCAAGACCCTCTCGGCCCTGCCCATCATCCCGCCCCGGCCATCGAGGCCCTCAGCCTCTGCCTTGGCCCGGAGGTATGGCACCAGCATCGATCCGCCGACGGCCAGCACGATCAGGGTGACAATCCGCCGCTCCGGCGCGACTGCCGCCGCGAGCCCTGCGAAGACGGCGACCTCGCCCACTCGATCAGCAGCCGCATCGAGGAGGGCACCCCGGGGCGATTCGGTGCCGGCGGCGCGTGCAACCGAACCGTCGAGCCCGTCGAGCGCTGAGCCAAAGAGAGCCACTCCAGCACCCCATCCGAGCCGCCCGAATCCGATCAGGACTCCTCCGAGGATGGTTATGAG
>JANMST010000216.1:0-4400 GCA_031389635.1 Acidimicrobiia bacterium
GTGGTCGACGAACACCACGCCCACCCTCTCACAGGCTTTCACAACCCACTCGTTGTGGACGATCTGGTGATAGCAATAGACGGGCGGCTCAAACATCCTGACCATCCAGGTCAGGGCTTTGATAGCCATCTCTACCCCGGCACAAAACCCCCGGGGTTCGGCAACAACGACTCTTTCGACCACGAAATGAGTCTATTGGGGGCGAAGAGTCTTCTTTCGAGCCAAACGCCAGACGCCAGACGCCAAACGCCAAACGCCAAACGCCAAACGCCAAACGCCAAACGCCAAAGCATCTCACGGCTTGAGGCTTGAAGCTTGAGGCTTGAAGCTTGAGGCTTGGAGCTGGAGGGGAGCTTGAGGGGAGCTTGAGGCTTGAGGCTTGGAGCTTGAGGCTTGGAGCTTGGGGCTTACGTTTTCGCGTCGATCAGGGTCAATACTTGGTCTACGACTTCGTCGACCGTCATGCCGGTTGTGTCCATGTGGATGGCATCCTCGGCCGGAGTCAGCGGCGAGACCTTTCGCCCGGAGTCGGCACGGTCGCGGCGGTCGAGCTCCGTCATGACCACGGCGGGATCCTCACCGGTTTGCAGGGCCCGGCGCCGGGCCCTCTCTTCGGCGCTGGCGCTCAGCCAGATCTTGATGTTCGCCTCCGGAAACACCACCGTCCCGATATCCCGGCCTTCGACGACAACGTCCCGACCGTGCCGGGCAACCCATGCTCGTTGGTGGGAGACCATCACCCTTCGAATCTCGGGCAGTGCCGCCACCGCCGAGACCGAGGCCGTCACCCCGGCCGAGCGGATGTCAAGGGACACATCCTCCCCGTCGAGGTACATGCGGCCGCCCTCCTGATGGAATGTGCGGATGCTCACCGCGCCCACGACCTCGCCATCGACGGTCAGGTCCACGCCAGCACGCAGCACCGCCAGAGTGGCTGCCCGATAAAACGCGCCTGTGTCGAGATGGAGCCAGCCCAGACGCTCTGCCAACGTGCGGCTGACGGTCGACTTGCCCGATCCCCCGGGCCCGTCTACAGCGATGATCACAGACGGGCGAGCATTTTGAAGTATCCCGGCCAGGTCTTGGTGACGACCTCGGGTTGTTCGATGACAACACCCGGCACGCGCAGCCCGATCAAGGCCATAGACATCGCCATGCGGTGGTCGTCGTAGGTCTGGACGACGGTGCCTCGCAACTCCCCGGGGCCGACCAAGAGATCGTCGCCCTCGACTTCGGCGAATCCCCCCAAGCGGCGGATCTCGGTCTTGAGGCCGGACAGCCTGTCGCTCTCCTTAAGTCTGAGGTTCCCTACGTTCCTGATGCGACTTTTACCCTCGGCGAAGACGCACGCCACTGCCAGGGCGAGAACGGCGTCGGGGGCCTCGTTCATATCGACGTCGACCGGTCGGAGGGTCGGCGGCCCCGTCAGATCCAGGCGATGGGTCATCCGGCGGACCGTGCAGCCCATCGACTCGAGGACCTTCACCAACGCGAGGTCGGGCTGGGTCGAGGAGGCAGGGATGCCCTCCACTCCAATCGAGCCCCCGGTGATGGCCGCTGCCACCAGCGGATAGGCGGCTGCCGAGGCATCGGCCTCGATGAAGTAGTGGGTGGCTCGGTATCCGGTCGGTTTGACGACGAAGCGCTCGCCGCGGTCGTCGACCTCAGCTCCGAATGCGGCCATGACCTCCATGGTCGAGGTCAGGTAGGGCCGGCTCACTGCCGGGCCGCTGAGAATCAATTCCACCTTCCGCTCGGCCAAGGGCGCCACCAGTAGAAGAGCGGTGACAAACTGACTCGACCTCGATGGGTCGATTGGAATCGATCCTCCACGAAGGCCCCCTTCGCCCGAAATCGTGATTGGCAGGTGACCATTGTCGGACTCGACATGGATCCCGGCTGCAGTCAGCGCAGCGATCAGCTCCTCCTGCGGGCGAACGAGCATCCTTCCCCGACCGGTGACCGTGACCGGGCCACCTCGAGCCAGGGAAGCGACGGCGAGCAGGAACCGGGCGGTGGTGCCGGACATACCTACGTCTACCGGGTGCGGTGGGGATACGAGATCGCCACCCGAGCCGAGAACCAACCAGGGGTCGTCGTTGTCATCGATCGAAACGCCAAAACCTCGCAACCCGGTCAGCATCGCTTCCGTGTCGTCGGCCACCAGAGGATCGTGCAGGCGGGTGACCCCCGTCGCTAAAGCCGCCGTCACGAGGGCCCGATTGGTGAACGACTTGGATCCGGGCGGACGGACGACGGTGGCCACGGGTCGCGCCAGGGTGCGGATCGGAATCTGGGAGGGAAGGTCCACCAATGGGAGGTTACGAGCTTGGCGGCTGGGTTCCGGCGGCCTTGTAGAGCACGGCAACCTCCTGGGTGTCGAGGCGACGCCACTCTCCTGCCCCGAGATTCCTCTCGGTCAGCGGCCCGATGGCCGTCCTGACGAGCCGCTGGACGGGATGGCCGAGGAGCGCCAGCATCCTTCTGATCTCACGGTTGCGGCCTTCGGTCATCACCAACTCGATCAGGCCCTGGTCAGGCGTTGCCTGGATGAGCTTGGCCCTCCGGGCTTTGGCGATCCCGTCGTCCAGCTCGACGCCGGCCACGAGCTTCCGGACCACACGGGCGTTGGGCCTGCCCGCCACTGTCGCTACATATGTTTTGGTCATCCCGAATCGGGGATGGGTGACACGTAGGACGAGCTCACCATCGTTGGACAGAAGCAGAAGCCCCTCACTGTCGGCGTCGAGCCTACCGACCGGAACCACCCGTGGCTCCGGCGGTACCAGATCGACCACAGTCGGACGGCCCTCGGGGTCGCTTGCCGTCGAGACTACGCCGGGCGGCTTGTAGATCAGATAAGTGACGAGACCGGGCGAGACAGGGAGGGGCACGCCATCGACCTCGACCCGATGACGGTCGACCTCCACCCGGTCACCGAGGATCGCCACCCGGCCGTCGATCGTGACCCGTCCAGCCGCTATCAATTCCTCGGCCGCCCGACGAGACATCAGTCCGGCGTTGGCGATTGCTTTCTGAAGTCGCTGGAGGGTCATGCCGGTCTCGTCAACCAGGCCGGAACGTTTCCTCCAGGGCCTCGACCGCCTCGGCCGGCGGAATATGGTCGGCCAGCGGGGGCAGTTCCTCCAACGCGTTCACCCCGAGTTTCTCCAGGAAAAGGGGAGTCGTCCTGTACACCGCCGGGTTGCCGGGCCCCGGTAGGCGCCCGGCCTCCTCAACCAAACCCATCCGCTCGAGAGTTCGAATGGCCGAGTCGGAATCGACCCCGCGAATCTCGGCGATCTGGCCTCTGGACACGGGCTGGCGATATGCGATCACGGCCATCACCTCCAGGGATGCCCCACTGATCCGACGTGCCGTGGCTGACGATGTGAATCGCTCCAGGTACGGATATGCGTCGGGGTGGGAGTAGAGCCGAAATCCCCCTCCGGCCTGACGAAGTACCAAGCCGCTCTGTCGAGACACCAGGTCGGCAGCGAGTTCGTCGAGTTCGATCTGGACTTGCTGTTTGGGGAGTTCGAGCACCTCTGCCAGTTCCTCGATAGGCACCGGCGACTCGGTGACAAACAGGATTGCTTCAAGGGCAGCCCTGGTGTTCATCTGAGGTCGATCTCGGTCGGAGCGGATCGGTGCTTGATCATGATCGGTGCCAGCCAATGTTCTTGATGCACTTCGAGCAAACCCCACCGAGCCATTTCGAGGAGGGCGAGGAAATACGCGGCGACCTCCACGCTCCGTTGACAATGCGACACCAGATCGTCGAACGTCGCCTCGATGGACGCGCCGATTCTCGACCGCAGCTCTTGGATTGCCGCCTCGACGGAAGGAAGATCGAGGTCGAGATGGTCGAGGTCGGGGTCGGCGCCGACCCGCGCAAAGATCCGGCTGGCGAGACCAGCGAGTTGGGCGGGACCGACCGGAATCACGACGTCCGGCGGGTTAAACCGGATCTCTTGATCCAGACCCGACATTCGCGGCACCAGACGGTTGGCTTCCTGCCATCTGCGGAGGAAGACCGCGGCGACGTCTTTGAAGGTGACGCACATCAAGAGCCGCGAGAGCAGGCGGTCACGCTCCTCCATCAATGCGAGCTCTTCGTCGAGATCGATTTCGGTGCCCGGGGGAAGAAGGCGATGGGCCTTGAGCTGGATAAGGGTGGCAGCGATGAGGAGGAACTCGCTGGTGACGTCGAGGTCCATCTCCATGAGTTCGTCCAGGTACGAGAGGTACTCGCTGACCAGATCGGTCAGGCTGACGGCGGCGATATCCACCTGGTGCCGGTTGATCAACTGCAACAGCAGGTCAAGGGGCCCTTCGAAGGCAGCAGTGGAGACGTGATAAGTCATGAGAATCCAGGAGTGGTGAGTGGTGGGTGGTGG
>JANMST010000287.1:0-14061 GCA_031389635.1 Acidimicrobiia bacterium
TGCCAATCGCTCTGGCAGCCTCGACCGCCATCAAGCACAGGGTGAAGGAGTTCGTGGTCTACACCCTTCTGCTCTAAGCAGGTCTCATCGGCGTCTTCCTGTCTCTCGACCTGTTCCTCTTCTTCGTTTTCTTCGAGGCGATCCTGATACCGATGTACTTCATCATCGGGATCTGGGGTGGATAGCGGCGGATCTACGCCGCCGTCAAGTTCTTCCTCTACACCGCATTCGGTTCGGCCCTGATGCTGGCCGCCATCATCGCCCTCGCCATCATCCACCAGCGCCAAACCGGTGCGCCATCGTTCTCGTACATCGAACTCTTCGATCTCACTCTCAACCCGACCACGGAGCGATGGCTCTTCGCCGCGTTCGCTCTCGCCTTCGCGATCAAGGTTCCGATCTTTCCCTTGCACACGTGGCTCCCCGACGCCCACGTCGAGGCTCCCACCGCCGGTTCCGTGCTGCTGGCCGGAGTCCTCCTGAAGCTCGGGACCTACGGCCTGTTGCGGTTCAACCTCGGCCTCTTCCCGAAGGCAACCGTCGACTTCGTTCCCGTCTTGGCGACGCTGGCGGTGATCGGGATCGTCTACGGCGCGGTCGTTGCGATCGTTCAACCCGACCTCAAGAAGCTGGTGGCTTATTCCTCTGTCTCCCACCTGGGCTTCATCGTGCTGGGGACGTTTGCCCTGACCTCGGGGGGTCTGGCGGGCGGAGTGATCCAGAATGTCAATCACGGGCTGACCACCGGAGCGCTCTTCTTGCTGGTGGGGATGATCTACGACCGTCGCCACACCAAGAAGATCGAGGACTTCGGTGGCCTCGCCAAGGTCATGCCGATCTACTCGGGGTTCTTCCTCTTCACCGCCTTCGCCTCGATCGGCCTGCCCGGGCTCAACGGTTTCGTCGGTGAGTTCATGGTCCTTCTGGGGAGCTTCCCATCACTACCGATCCACGTGATCATCGCCGCCACCGGCGTGATCCTGGCTGCCATTTACATGCTGTGGGCGTACGAGCGGGTCTTCACCGGGATCCCCGACAAGCCCGAGAACCAGAAGTTGCTCGACCTTTCGGTGAGAGAGATTTCGATTCTGGCCCCCCTGGTCTTGCTGATGATCGTGCTCGGTGTCTATCCGAAGATCCTGCTTGATCGCATCGAGCCTTCGACTGAGGCGGTCCTCGATCGCATTGAGGCCGTCACTGATTATCGGGTGCCGGTTCCCGGGCGTGTCGACCAGGTCCTGGCCGGAGCCGGCGATTGATCGAACCACCCGACATCAGCTGGCTCGGAATCCTCCCTGAGCTGATCCTCGGCCTTGGGGCTGCGCTGGTCCTCTTGATCGACGTGCAGTGGAAGCCGCGCTCCCAGGTCCTCTGCCAGGTAGCGGGCATCGTCCTGACGCTCGCCGGCATCGCCGCCTTGATCCAGCGTGTGTGGCTGGAAGGGCTCGGTCCGGAGGAACAGACTGCCGCCAACCTCACGCCCTTCGGGGGCATGTTGGTGATCGACCAGTACGGGGTGTTCGCCCACCTGCTCCTGATCGTGGTCGCCCTGTGCGGGTTGGGGGCGGGGTGGCGGTTCTTCGAGTCGCTGGGGCGCAGGGGAGCCGAAGGGTTGGCACTGCTCTTGCTGTCGACCGCCGGGTTCGCGTTGATGGCGTCGACGCCGCATCTGGTGATGATGTTCCTCGGCCTCGAGATCGGCTCGATCAGCCTCTACGTTTTGGCCGGATTCACCCGTACCGAGACCGCCTCGGAGGAGGCGGCCATCAAATACTTCCTCCTGGGGTCATTTGCCTCGGCCATCTTCATCTACGGGGTGGCGTTGCTGTTTGCCGGAACCGGGTCCCTGCATCTGTTTGAACAGCGAGTGTTTCTCTCGTCGAACATCGTCCTCCGGCCCGCCGTCCTTCTGGCTGGTCTTGCTCTCACAATTGTCGGACTCGCATTCAAGGTGACCGCGGCTCCGTTCCATTCCTGGGCGCCCGACGTCTATCAGGGAGCCCCGGCCGGGGTGGTGGGGTTCATGGCCGCCGCCGCCAAGGTTGGAGGATTCGCGGCGTTAGTCCGTCTCCTCTCTACCGGGTTTGCCGATTACGCCTCTACCTGGGCTCTGGTCGTCGCCGGCATCGCCGTCCTTTCGATGCTGATCGGCTCGTTCCTGGGCGTGGTCCAGGACGACTTGCGGCGTCTCCTGGCGTATTCGGGGGTCGCCCACGCCGGATTCATCCTGACGGGGGTGGTGGCGGGTCGTAACGGTACCGGCGGCGTCTGGTTCTATCTGGCGGTCTATTCCGTACAGCTGGTCGGGGCGTACGCGGTGGTGGCAGCCGTGAGCGGTCCGAGCTCGGCCGGATCGGCGCTCGCGCGCTACTCGGGGCTCGGCAAGCGCCAGCCGTTCTTGGCGCTGGGGTTGACGGTCCTGCTGCTGGGGATGGCGGGCATTCCCCTGACCTCTGGCTTCATCGCCAAGTTCGGGGTGTTCCAAGAAGCCTGGCGAGCAGGCTTTGGCTGGCTGGTGGTCGTGGCCCTTCTGGCTTCGGTGGTGTCGTTCTTTATCTATCTGCGGGTCATCGTCGCGATGTACATGGGCGACGCCAGCGACGAGCTCGCTCCTCCCCTTGGCGTCCCGGTTCGCGCCGTCCTCACGGTGGCGATGGCGGTGACTCTGATCTTCGGCCTTCTTCCGGCGCCGCTGCTTCGCCTGGCCGCCAATGCACTCCCGCTCTAGACGACGACTTGTCGCCGTCGTCGTCGGTCTCCTGGTCTTGATTCCGATCGCGGCTGCCGCCCGGCTCACTCAATCCGATCTGGTCCTGGTGAGAGCAGACGACGTCGTCACCGAAGATCTCTACGCCGCCGGCAATCGCATAACGATCGAGGGCCGGATCGAAGGCGACCTCATCGCCGCGGCCTTCGAGGAGGTCCTGATCTCGGGTGAGGTGACCGGTGATGTGACGGCGGTAGCCGGACGGGTCACCATCACCGGGACCGTCGGTGGGTCAGTCCGTGTCTCCGCCGGGCTGGTGCAGGTCGGTGGCTCCATCGCCGAAGATCTCGCCGTGGCGTCGTGGGAAACGGTGGTCGATGCCAAAGGGACCATCGGGCGGGACCTGATCAACTGGGGCCGCCAGGGCCAGGTTGCGGGGAGAGTCAACCGTGACCTCACCGGCCGTTTTTCCCATCTCGTCCTCGATGGGACGGTCGGCGGGTCGGTCGATGTCAATGTCGGCACCCTCGTGGTCGGGCCCGCGGCCGAGGTCGACGGCGACGTTGCCTATCGATCCACCACAGAGGCGGAGGTGAATTCGAGCGCGATCGGAGGCTCCCTCATCCAGCGAACTCCGCTGCCGGCCAACATCCAAGTGCGTGCCCTGCAACTTCTGACCGTCCTCCTCGTCATGTTCATCCTGACCGCGGCCGGGTTGTTGTCGGCTTCGGCCTGGCCGGAACAGTTCGAGGCAACGATGACGGCCGCCGGCCGGGGTTGGAGGACCTGGCTCTCCGGGCTGGGAGTCCTCGTCTCACCGTTGCTCGCGGCCGGCGTTCTCGGGTTCATTCTCGGCGTCGCTCCGTCGGCGGCAGCGGTGCCGCTCGTGATCGTCCTGCTGCCCGTTGTCCTCGGTCTCGGTGGGTTGGTGTTGATGGCCTCCCTGTTCGGTGTGATCCCGGCGGCCGGGGCGGTCGGCCGGGTCGTAACTCGTCGCCTAGCATCGCCGCCGGCAGCGGTCCTGGTGGGGATGCTCCTGGTCGGGATCGTGGTGTTGATCCCGGTACTGCGATTGGTTGCGGCGGCGATCATCGTCCCCCTCGGGGTCGGCGCCCTGCTGGGAAGGCGCCCCCCAATCCGGGATGTCCAGATTGAGGAAGATAAGGCTTTGGTCGATGGCTAGCTCGGTCTTCCGTCGCGGCAGCAACCTCCGTACCGCTGTGAAGGCAGAGGGTTGCTGGATCGTCGATTCCGACGGCAGCCGCTACCTCGACGCAGCAGGTGGAGCCGTGGTGTGCGGGGTCGGTCACGGTCGACTCAAAGTTGCAGACGCTATCTCACGTCAGTTGGCGACGGTCGGATATGTCCATGCCTCGACCTTCACCACGCAGATCGTTGAGGACTACGCGAAAGCCGTCGCGGAGCGGACGCCGATGGAGGGCGCCCGGGTCTATCCGGTGTCGGGGGGGAGCGAGGCGATGGAAACGGCATTGAAGCTGGCGCGGGCCTATCACCTTGCCCGGGGGGAGCCTCATCGCACCCAGTTGCTCGCCCGGCAGGGCAGCTATCACGGTAACTCGCTGGGGGCCCTGGATGTGTCGGGCCGGGCTGTATTGCGAGCTCCCTATCTCCCCTGGCTGGGTCGAACCGTTCACCTGGCTCCCGTGTACGAGTATCGGTGCCCGGCCCCCGATCATCCCTCGGGATGCGGCGCCTGGCACGCGGCCCGGTTGGAGGGGGAGATCGTCACCCGGGGCAACGTGGCGGCCTTCGTCGCCGAGTCGGTGGGGGGCGCCACCCTCGGTGCCGCGGTTCCGCCTGATGACTACTGGCCGGAGATCGTCGGCGTCTGCCGCCGTCACGGCGTCCTCTTGATCGTCGACGAGGTGATGGCCGGGTTCGGCAGGACCGGGACCTGGTTCGGCATCGACCACTGGGGAGTCCGACCCGACGTCATAGTGGCCGGCAAAGGAGCCTCCTCGGGCTACTGGCCCCTTGGCCTCTGCATTGCATCGAAGGAGGTCCACGACACCGTCGATGGCAACTTCGTCCATGGATTCACCTATTCCCATCACGCCGCCGGCGCCGCCGCTGGTCGGGCGGTCATCGAGATCCTCGAGGCGGAATCCCTCCTGGCGGCCTCCATTCGGCAGGGGGAGCGGTTGCTGGGCCGCCTTCGAGAGTCGATCGGGGACCATCCCCGGGTCGGCGACATCCGCGGTCTCGGCCTCCTGGTGGCGGTTGAACTCGTTTCCAACCGCACTACCAAAGAACCTTTCGACCGGGCTGAGGCGGTGACGGAGCGTTTGCTCGCCGCCTGTCTCGAGAACGGGTTGATCGTCTATCCGGCCTCGAAGGGAGCCGACGGCATCAATGGTGACGCCGTCCTCTTCGGCCCGCCCCTGACGATCTCTACCCCCGAAGTCGAAACCCTCGTCGACCGTTTTACCGACGCTCTAACCCGAAACCTGAGGTTATAGGGGGCCCAATAGATTGATTTGGCCGCCGGTTATTGCCTTCAGATTCTCCATGCGGTTTCAACTCGGGTGCCGGTAGCCTCAACGACACATGCTTGACCGCCTTGGTCGCCCCCTTCACGATCTCCGCATCTCAGTCACCGACCGGTGCAACTTCCGATGCACCTACTGCATGCCCAAGGAAATCTTCGGGCGGGAGTACGAGTTCCTGGCCCGCGAACAACTTCTCTCCTTCGAGGAGATCGAGCGGGTAGCGACGGCCTTCACCCGGGCCGGCGCTCGAAAGTTGCGGGTCACCGGCGGCGAGCCCCTCCTGCGCAAAGGCATCGAGGATCTGATCGGTCGCCTGGCCCGGATCGAAGGCGTCGACGACCTCACCCTGACCACCAATGGGTCCCTGCTGGCCCGCAAGGCCCAGGCCCTCAAAGAAGCTGGCCTGAATCGGGTGACCGTATCGCTCGACTCCATGGATGACACCGTGTTCATGGCGATGAACGACGTCGGCTTTCCGGTGCAATCAGTCTTGGACGGCATCGCGGCCGCCGCCGAGGTGGGGCTCGACCCCATCAAGGTCAACATGGTTGTGAAGCGAGGCGTCAACGAGACCTCGGTGGTTGATGTCGCCCGCCATTTCCGTGGCACCGGCCAGGTCGTGCGGTTCATCGAATACATGGATGTCGGCGCCACTAACGGCTGGCGTGTCGACGATGTGGTTCCGGGCCGCGAGATCGTCGATCTCATCAACGCTGCCTTCCCGCTTGAGCCGGTTGATCCTGGCTACCGGGGTGAGGTGGCGCAGCGGTATCGATACAAAGACGGCTCAGGGGAGGTCGGCGTGATCACGTCCGTCACCCAGCCCTTCTGCGGGGATTGCACCCGTGCCCGGCTGTCGGCCGAGGGCCAGCTCTACACATGCCTTTTCGCAACCAAGGGCACCGACTTGCGCACCGTGCTCCGGACCGATGCGACCGACGCCGATTTGGACAAGGTGATCGCCGGCGTATGGGCCGGGCGGGCAGACCGCTATTCGGAGATCCGAACCGGCCAGACCGTGAAGATCGGCCGCAAAGTAGAGATGAGCTACATCGGCGGATAGGCGGACGCCTCAAGCCGCAAGTCTCAAGCCCGAAGTCGCCATCCGTATCTCGCAAGCTCAATGACTCCGATCACCCGGGGGCGTCTCACGTCCCACGTCACACGTCCCACGCCAGATCCTCCGGCGTGAGGCGTGACGTGAGACGTTCTTGTTCCGGCTTGAGGCTTGAGGCTTGAGGCTTGAGGCTTGAGGCCTGCACTCAGGCGCCTGGCGGGCCGTACCGCTCCAACCCCGCCGCTACGTCCTCCGGCCGATCAACTGAGAACCAGGATCTGCCGTCTTCTCCCCACGAGCGCCAAACCGGTTCGGTGACTTCTAGGGGCGGAGCATGGTCCATCAGGCCCTGGAGCGACCCGGCTTGTTCGACCGACTCCAGCAGGCCGGGGTAATAAACCGCACAGGTCACCTGGCGGACCTCATAATGGACCGGCACCACCGTCTCGCCGATCGCCGCCAGCTTTGCCAGTGTTGCCGCCCTCACCCAGGGCTGATCGACCGCCACCAGCAGGACCGGCTCCCCTAATCGGAGACCGGCGGCAAGCCCTGCCAGGGGGCCGGCCACTCCCTCAGGATCCGGGAGACCCGCGTGCCCGTTCCAGGCGCCGCTCCGACCCGAAATGATCACCCGATCCACCACCGATTCCAAAGCGGCGATCACCCAGGAGATCATCGGCCGATCCGCCACCACGACCTCGGCCTTGTCCTGTCCCATCCGCGTGCCGGCGCCGCCGGCCAGTACCACTCCGATCACAAACCAGAGGCTACGGTCCCGAGTCGATGCCCGCTTCGACCCTGATCGCGGTCCTGGCCGCGGCCCTGCTTCATGCCTCCTGGAACCTGATGCTCAAATCGAGTTCGGAGCGATTGGTGACGGCAGCCAGCCAGCTGGCGCTGGCCGGTCTGGCCTTCTTGCCGGTCCTCCTTTGGAGAGGCTTTCCCGCCGAAGCCCTGCCCTACCTCCTGGTGTCCGGGGTTGTGCAGGTCGGATACGTCTATGCGTTGGCAACCGCCTACGACCGGGCCGACCTTTCGTTCGTCTACCCGATCGCGAGAGGCAGCGCACCCGTTCTCATTGCTTTTGGGGCCTTCTTTGGATTCAGCGACAGTGTCGAGGGTCTCGGGTGGTTGGCCCTTGCCCTGATCTGCGGAGGGGTTCTGATTATCGGGCTCTCATCGCCGTCCCGTCGGGGAGCAGAGTGGTCATTGATAACCGGCTCCTTGATTGCTGCCTACGTGACCATCGATGGTGCCGGCGTGCGACAAACGGACGACACGGTGGCCTATGTCGCGGCGCTAACGCTTATCACCACCGTAATGCTGGTTCCGCTCACGCTGTCCTTGCGCGGTCGTCAGGTGGTCAAGGGTGTTGTCAAAGCTGAGTGGCACCGCCAACTCCTGGCCGGGGCTGCCTCTATGGCCTCTTACGGCCTGCTCCTTTATGCATCGCGGTCAGCCCCGCTCTCTCTGGTTTCGGCAGCTCGCGAGAGCGGTGTGCTTTTCGCAACATTGCTCGGTTGGTGGTTCCTCGACGAGCGAGTCACCGGCGTCCGCTGGATCGCGGCCCTCCTCATCGCATCCGGTGTGGTCCTGTTAGCCCTTCGAGGATGATGCGGTCAGGGCCCGGGCGCCCGAGGCCGTTCGGTATCCGCCCCAGATGAGGCCGGCTGCCAGAAGGAGGGAGATCGCGAAGGCGGCACCTTCGCCGATGGCCAGGCCGGTGCCTCCCCAAGTGGCCGCCAGAGTCCCGCCCAGGATGAGGGCATTACCCCAGACCAGTCTCCGGTTCTTGTTCCAGAAGCGAAACAGGCTGACAACAGCCAGCAGGATCAGAATGGTCGCCCCGGTACCTCCGGCGATTGCCGCTAGCAGTCTCGGGCCGAACCCTTCGCTGATGGGCGGGAAGATCTCGTGGGGGATTCCACCCTCCGGCAATGAATTGGCGAAGGGGACGGTCGTCGTCAGTGTCGTGGAGATGGCGGCGATGGCGCCGCAGGCGATGAACATGATCGTTCCGGCCCGTTTGCCGATCACCAGATACATCGAACCCAACGCCAGAAAAGGGATGTTGATGATCGCTCCGAGGAGGAAGAAAGCGCGGTAGGAGG
Source organism: Acidimicrobiia bacterium (assembly GCA_031389635.1). Lineage (GTDB taxonomy): Bacteria > Actinomycetota > Acidimicrobiia > Spongiisociales > ZC4RG35 > DATEEG01. The sequence goes on from JANMST010000287.1 coordinate 8,386, forward strand.
CTCCGGTCCAGCCTGCGGTGAGCCCGTAGGCCAGGGCCCACGAGGCAATGGCAAACATCGAGATACCGGCGGCATAGGCGCCCGTGTGTGGTCGGGGTTTGCGGCGGAAGTCGAGGATCAGGTTAACTGCGAAAGCAGCGGCGAGGGCCGCCGCCGCGATTGAGATGAACTGTTCCATGGAGGCGAGGCTCGAGGCCTCGCTCAGGGGGCCGGTTCTACGGCGGTTCTTGCTCCAAGTTCTCGATCGAGCATGAGGAGGGCCGATCCGTCCTTGCCGGCGTGACCCAGTTGACCAAGGATCTTCTGGACGGTGGATTCTTCCTCCACCTGCTCGGTCAGAAACCAGTCGAGCAGGGGGTAGCTCTCGACATCCTTCTCTTCGGAGGCCTTCAGGTACAGGTCTCTGATCGAAGTTGTGGTCGCCTGCTCCTGGGCGAGAGCTGCCTCGAAGACTCCTTTGGGAGATTCGAACTCCGACTTGGGTTTCTTCCTCTCGCCGATGACGAGTTTGTTGCCTCGATCGAGCACGAAGTCCATGAAGCGGAGGGCATGCCGGCGCTCTTCCTCCGATTGGATCCGCATCCACGAGGCCATCCCCGGGAGATCGATCGAGTCGAACCAGGCCGACATCTGCAGGTAGGCGACGGAGGAGCTCAACTCCATCGTCACCTGCTCACTAAACGATTTGGCCAGCTTCTCGCTCATCTTCATCAGGGATCTCCTTGCTTCCTCGAGAGGTCAACGACCCTCCCTCCTGCCATCTTGCCAGGACCCAAAGCAAGTCCGAAAGTCGATTCAGGTACTTGCCTACTTCCGACTCCTCAGCGACCACAACGAGGGCTTCACGTTCGGCCCGGCGCACCGCGGTCCTCGCCACGTCGAGCATCGCCGCCACCCGGGTGCCGCCGGGGAGGACGAACTCGGTCGGGGGCTCGAACCGCTCCGAATAGCGATCGATCAGGTTCTCCAGCAACGTGACCATGTCCAAGTCGACCAGCGTTGTTCCGGCTTTCAGCTTGTGGCGGTTCTCGGGCAGCGTCGCCAGCTCAGCCATGGAGATGTAGAGGCCCCGCTCGAGATCGACCATCAGCGCGGCCAGCTCCTCGGAATCGGTGAAGGCGCGAACCAGACCCAGGGCAGCCTGGGTCTCGTCCACCGCGCCGTAGGCACGTGGATGGGGATCATCCTTCCGCACCCGCCCTCCAAAATAGAGGGCGGTGGTGCCGTCGTCGCCGGTCTTGGTGTAGATCCGAGCCACCTGCTGACGTTACCGGGCAACCATTAGGGGAACCGCCACTTCTTCCCGGCTGAGACCGCCGTGATAGCCCACCAGTCTCTTGTCGAAGCCAGGGGGAAGGATCACCTTTCCGGGCGGGGCGAGCAGCACCGCGTCGGGCATGCGGCGGTCGAGTTCCTTGTGCCGGGGGCCGGGACCCAGCCATGGGATGAATTGCTCGGGATTGACTCCGACGGCCCCGGTCTCGGCGATGAGCCGGCCGATCAGCCTTTGCGAGCCGCGGACCATAACCGCCCGGGGGTCACCCCAGAAGTCGAGCGGCAGGTAGACCTTGTTGCGAACCAGGATCTTGCCCGTCTCGGCGATAGCGGGGACACCATGATCGGCGGTCCCGATCATGACCGCATTGACGGGAAGGCGCTCGACGATCCCTGACCAGATCCCGGCGGCAGTTGCCATCGCCTCGCTGTATTCGGGCGACTCGAGGCCAAACACGTGCGCTGCGAAGTCAACCGGTGGCACATAGGTGAACACGAGTGTCCGTTCGGTCGCAGCGGCTTCGACGGTCCTGGTCACGAACTCATCAGGTGTCTCCGCTCCGACGAACTCTGCGCCCCGGTAGAGGGCGGCCGTGAGGGGGGTTGTCACGAAGCCAGCCGGCTGGACAGTGACAGGTCGGATCCCTCCCGCTGTCAGTCTCTCCCAGAGGTTGGGGGAGGGCAGCAGGCGGCCGGTCGGGTAGTCGACCGCGGCCCCGCTCAGGTCGACCCACTTCAGTGTGTTGACCACCCGGCCGAGCTCAGGGAACCATGACAGGTGTGCGATCACACCATGAGTCGAAGGGCTTGTGCCGGTGGCGATGGTGGACATGCTCACCGTGGTCGTCGTTGGGAACGGTGCGTCGAGAACCCCCAGCCGGGCGTCGCGGAAAACTTCCGCGCTCGGGTGGTTGAGTTGTAGGTCGCCCAGGCCGTCGAACAGGACCAGGATGATCGAGGATGCCTCTGGGATCGCCGAAGCCAGATCCGTCGCTAAGCCCTTCGCCCGAGCGGTCCCGGTCAAACGAGCTTCGATCTCCGCAACGAGGTTGAGGAGCCCGGTCCCGGCGTAGTCTGGGCCTATCGGCATCCCCTCGGAAGGGGTCGACGCAAGGCCTTTCGCATCGGTTGAAACAGGACCGGACATGGTCGTCACGGTAGGGAGCTTTGGGGTGAGAACCGCTCCCTATACTCGACGAAGGGTCGAAAAAGGACAGTTCTTCACTGATGAGCCGGTACTTCCAGGACTATCTCACGGTCGGCTTCTTCGCCGGTCTCGGTGTCGTGCTTGTCATGATCATGCTCGGCGTCGCTTCGGTGCTGCGGCCCACCAAACCCAGCGTCGCCAAGGCAAGCACCTACGAGTGCGGGGTCGATCCGGTGGGGTCGGGGTGGAGCCAGTCCTACGTTCGCTATTACATCTTCGGACTGCTTTTCGTCATCTTCGACGTCGAAGCCGTTTTCATCTTTCCGTGGGCAGTCAATGCCGGCCCGTTTGGCTGGTTCGGTCTGGTTGAGATGGGGGCCTTCATCTTCATCCTCCTGCTCGGCCTCATCTACGCCATCCGTAAGGGAGTCCTCAAATGGGAATAGCCCAAATGGGACTAGCGCAGCGCTTTGGTACTCCCAAGCCGGTCACATGGCTCCTCAACTGGTCGAGGTCGTATTCGCTGTGGCTCTTCCAGTTCGGCCTGGCGTGTTGTGCCATTGAGTTGATGGCGGCCTCCGGGCCGCGGTATGACTTCATGCGCTTCGGGATCATTCCCTTGCCGGCCTCTCCCCGTCAGGCCGACTTGATGGTTGTGGCCGGCACGGTGACCGACAAGATGTCGCCCGCCATCCGTCGCCTCTACGACCAGATGCCCGAGCCCAAATACGTCATCTCGATGGGTTCCTGCTCCAATTGCGGCGGGCCCTATTGGGACTCCTACTCAGTAACCAAGGGCGTCGATCAACTGATTCCGGTCGACATCTACGTCCCGGGCTGCCCGCCCCGGCCCGAGGCACTGATGGAAGGGATCGTCCTGCTTCAAAAGAAGATCCGGGGCGAAAACATCAAGGAAAAGTGGAACCGGCGTGAGCAGCAGCCCGTCTGAGGCCACCCTGAGCCTCGACGATCTGGCCGCTTCCGTGGCAACCGCCACGGGGGGAGTGCTCACGATGACCTTCGGTACGGCCAAGGTCAAAGTTTCCCCCGACAGTTGGGTCGGCGCCCTCACTGCCGCCCGAGACGACTTCGGGCTGGTGTTCTTTTCGTGGCTGTCGGCCGTCGACTGGGCCAACGAAGTCCAGGTCGGCGACCCTCTGGTGGAACCGGTCGAGGAACGGTACGAGTTGATCGCCGCGGTGTCGGATCTCAACGCCGGCAACATTCTTCTCTTCACGACCGACCTCCCCAAGGTGAGCCCCCGGATCGCCAGCCTGGTCGGGGTCTACGTCGGAGCGAATTGGCACGAGCGGGAAGCCCATGAGATGTTCGGCATCGACTTCGTCGGCCATCCGAATCTCATCAAGCTCTATCTTCCCGACGGCTTCGAGGGCTACCCGTTGCAGAAGTCCTTTCCGCTGCTGACCCGCGAGGTCAAACCCTGGCCTGGGACTGTCGACGTCGAAAGCATGCCCGGCCAAGCGGACGAACCGTCCGAAGAGAATCCTGAAGCCTGATGGTGTTCGAACAGGATCTCGTCCGCCATCTCGTCGAGGCATCGGTCACGGTCGAACTTGCCACGCCCGACATGACCCTCAACATCGGGCCCCAGCACCCGTCGACTCACGGTGTTCTTCGACTCGTAGCCCAGGTCGACGGTGAGCGAACCACTGACGTACAGCCCGTCATCGGATACATGCATCGCGGCTACGAGAAGATCTCCGAGGTTCGCACGTATCCCCAGATCACGGCCCTCATCAACCGAATCGACTGGGTCTCGGGCTACGCCAACGAGATCCCCTTCATCGTCGCCGCCGAGCGCCTCATGGAACTCGAGGTCCCCGAAAGGGCCCAGTTCATCCGCTTGATCCTCACCGAGATGGCCCGCATCTCGTCCCACCTGGTTTTCATGGCTTCTTATCCGCTCGAGCTGGGGGCCGCTACTCCGTTGTTCTTCGCCCTGCGCGACCGCGAGCGGGTGCTGGACCTCCTCGAGTCGGTGACCGGCGGACGCTTTCATCCCAACTTCAACCGGATCGGAGGGGTCAAGCCGGCGCTCGGATCGGGGTCGGCCACCCGCAAGATGATCCAGGACCTTCCCAAGACGTTTCTGCCCGAGACCCGCGACGCGATGGACAAGGTGCTTGCTACCTGTGACGAGATCGAAGACCTGGTTGCCGGCAACGAGATCATCCTCGCCCGTACCAAGGGGATCGGGATCATTCCACCGGGTGTGGCTGCTTCCTACGGAATGTCGGGTCCCAACCTGCGGGCCTCGGGTGTGGCCTTCGACCTGCGCAAGGTTTCCGACTACCTGCCCTACTCCAAGTTCTCCTTCGACATCCCGGTCGGCACCGCCGGCGACTGCTGGGACCGCTGGTACGTCCGCCTGGCCGAGATTCGCCAATCGGCCCGGATCATCCAGCAAGCTGTCGACGGAATTCCCTCCGGTCCGCTCCAGGCCAAGGTGCCCAAGATCATCAAGGTCCCCAAGGGTGAGACCTACGTCCGGGCCGAGAACCCCAAGGGTGAGATGGGGTATTACCTGGTCTCCGACGGCGGCCAGGGCCCTTATCGCCTCAAGATCCGGTCGGCCTCCTTCTCCAACATCTCGATCCTGCCCTGGATCCTTGAAGGCACCCTGATCCCCGACATCATCGCGATCATGGGCAGCCTCGACTTCGTCCTAGGAGACGTAGACCGATGACTGGAGAGACGCCAGACCCCCGACGCCAGACGCCGGACCGGGTTCTGGCTGGCGTCTGGCGTCTGGCGTCTGGCGTCTCTTCGAGCCGGAGGCTCGAAGGTGGCTGAGTTCTTCTCGTCCTTCTGGGTTCAGCTGGTGCTGAAGCTTGTCGTGGCCGCCACCATCATCCCCGTCGTCGGCATGGTCATCGGATTCGCCGAGATGAAGCTCTCGGCCAAGATGCAAAGCCGGGTCGGCCCCTACTTCGCCGGAGGCCGTTGGGGATGGGCGCAGTTGATCGCCGACGGCGTCAAGTTCTTCCAGAAGGAAGACCTGATCCCGGCCGAAGCCGATCGACCGGTCTACAAGTGGGCTCCTGCCCTTGTGCTGGTCTCGGCCGTGGCCATCCTTGTGCCGATTCCATTGGGTCCTTCCGTCGTCGCCCGCAACCTCGACCTCGGTGTCTTCTATGTTCTGGCCGTCTCGTCGATTTCAACGATCGGCATCCTCATGGCCGGGTGGTCCTCGGCTAACAAGTATTCGCTGATGGGCGGATTGCGGGCAGCCG
>JANMST010000325.1:0-2181 GCA_031389635.1 Acidimicrobiia bacterium
TGGATGAAGGGCCACGCCCGGAGCCAGGTGACAGCTCCTGATGGCCGCTTCCTCTACACCCTCTATTCACTCGACCAGGGTGAGGATCCGATCAACGATCCAGCCCTGGTCGATTCTCCCGACTACCACGCCTTCATCCACGTCATCAGCCTGGAAGAGGAGTGGTCCTTCTGCATCTTCCTTCCGATGCCGTTCGGGCAGCAGAGTGTCGACTCGATAGGTCTAGCCATCTCGCCCGATGGCACCGCCCTGGCGGCCATAGACCAACGGACCGGCCTCCTAGACGAGATCGACACCGCCAAATTGGAGATCACCCGTCGCAGCATGATCGGCCAGTACCCGGAGAGCGAAGGGCCGGTTCCGATGGCGATCGATCCTGCCGGCGTGATCTATCTCGCCAACGGGTCGGGCGTGAGCTCCCTCGAGCCGGAGAACCGCAACTACGGTTTGGGAATGGAAGCTGCCGGGATCGTCCGTTCGATGGACCTCTCCGACGACGGGCGATTCCTCAGGGTGGCGGTGCCGGGCAGGATCCACGTCATGGATCTTTCGACCGGTGAGGAGGTCGGAAATCTGCGGCTTCCAAAAGCCGCCAACCAGGTGATTTTGGGACCGGCCACCAAGACCAAGTTCGAGGTCTTCACCTGTGCCTGCTGATCACGCCTGGCCTCGATCAAGGATGCGGTGAGCGCACCCACTCGAAGTGTGCGGCATCCGGCACCAGCCAGTTTCCACCCCAGGTGAAACCCCACCGTTCCATGATCGAAACGAGACGAGGATCCTGAACGGTGACCTGTCCTGTGGGGTTGGCGGCGTAGTTGAGGTCGATCGCCACCCCCCAGGCATGGCGGGACAGCGATCTGGTCCCGCCGATAAAGCGAGGGCTGTAGCAACCGTCGAAGGTTTCAATGAGGAAGCCGAGATTGGACTTCTCAACCTCATCCATAGCACCGCGCAGCGAGGCGAACATCCCGACATGACAGGTTGTCGGACCAAGCAGCGGCAGATCGACGGTGGCCAGGTTGTCTGCAATCCATTGATCATCGATCTCGAAAGACTCCGAGCTATCCGACCTCAGGGAGAACTCCCCGAACTCGGACTTGATCACAACTTGGGGCAACACGGCGTCGCCGTGACGAAGGAACGGAGTCTCGCCCGGTGCCCTGATGCGGACCGGCATTCCTTCCGGAAGCGCCTCTCGCACGGATCGCTCGAACTCCGTCCGGTTGCCATCCAGGGTCACCAGCAAGTAGCGAGGCGTTGTGACACCAAGCGCCAATCCGGTCTCGATGTCTGTGACAATCTCGGCGGCTCCAACCACCTGGTCGGGTAGAACACCAACAATGGTGAGATCGCGGGATCCCGTCGAAATCACACCTCCGACCACGGCCGAGCGCAGCGCCGCCGAACTCTCGCTCAGGACGACCTCACCCTCCTGAAGGTTGCCGAGCGTGATCCTCCATTCGGCCGGGGCGATCTCGCCGTAGACATCGTCGACCGCCGACGCCTCGACTGGCACCACGAAGCCATCACCCGCCTCGGATTCGAGCCATATGAGATCGGACCTGACCTCGGAAACAAGCGAGACCCCTTCGAGGCTCCGGACGGCGGTCGCCAGGCCTCCAGGCAGTCCTCCCGAGGTCCACACCACAAGCAGTGTCGACTCAACCGGGCTCGATCCATCAGATGACTCGACGACAGTGGTCGAGGCGCCAGCGAGAGTGGTCGAGGATGGTCCAGCCGAGGTGGAAGGCGAGACCGAGGTGGTCGTCGCGATCGGAGCCTGCCCCGGCTGGAGGGCGGTGGCACCCACCGCCCCCGCGACCAGTCCGACCAGACCGGCGACCAGGGAAGACCGCCACCGTCTCAAGAGCCACTCTCCAAAGGAGAGACAAGGTTTGTCGCAATGGCCAGCAGCTCATCCAGGGAGGCGGTGGCAGATCCGATAGAGACCGACGTCTCGCCTTCGGTCCACTCCAGCAACCCCAGCATTGGCGAGTAGCGACCCGTGGTCCCCCGCACCTCGATGGCGCGGGCATCGGGATCGAGGGGCGGGGAGAGCATCGCTGCCGGCTGGGAAACAATGCGTACCGATCGCCCCCCGGCCGCAAACAGATCCACCTGCACGGTCTCGTCGGAAGCCCGGACTATCGGCTCGGAGTACTCGTCCAGGCCGGCGGG
>JANMST010000367.1:0-11226 GCA_031389635.1 Acidimicrobiia bacterium
CCGGAGGACTCCCCTCGACAGCAAGAACCCGACACCGAGTGCGACCAGTGCAGTCACCGCCGAAATGACGAGCCATGCCCATTCGGCTGTGCCTAGTACGAACTCCTGATAGCCGCCTTCAGCGGCCAGGACCGTGCTCATTCGAGTTTTCTCCTCCTTGGGATGTTCCAGCGCCCGCTCACCAAGACCACCACTCCGGAGAGTGCGGCTATTAAGGATTCAATCACGATCAGCGCGGGCCGGCCCGTGGGTCCGGGAAGCGAGAGGTTAACAAGTCGGAGAGGGGGGAAAGCAAACCCATCCCCTGAGAAGATTCGATTGTTGGCCCACCCGAGTTCGGCCGACCGAGGGGCTAGCGGCCCCGGTTGAGGGTGTCGACGCTTAGAAGTAACCCGGCCAGGATCGTCCCGGCCCCACCGAAGACGACCCCGTCCGAAATCCACGAAAACGTCGGCTCGGCAACGCCCATGAGGGACCCTGCCAGCGTCACCAGACCGATGATGGCCCCTGCGGCCACCAGGTTGCGACCGCCCCGAAGGTGGTTGAGAAGGGCGAACGCCCCCGACGCCACCGTCACCGCCGCCACGATCCAGGCCGGCCAGGCCGGCACGAGATCGACGATCCTGAGGGCCGAATTGCTGGCAAGGGCGACGACTCCCCCGAGCGCCTGAATCGAACCTGCCGCCAGCAAGCCCAGCGCGACCGGGGTGACGTTTTCGGGCGGGGCAGGCGTCAGGCTTGAGGCGTATTCGGCCGGCACAGTCGGCGGAAGAGGCGCCATCCGCCCTTCGCTGTCGATTCCGTCGTCGCGGGCACCGGCCAGAAGTCGATTCAAACGGGGGGAACTGGACGAACGGATGCCCAGGGCGATCGCGAAGCGGGCGTCGTCGTTAGTGGAGATCACCAGTTCTTCGCCCTCGATCCGGAGATGGAAACCGTCGAGTTTGGCGGCCACACCTACATCCGACAGTGGCCACCGCCCCAACTCACCGTGGGCGGATACCAGGCGAAGTTCCTCGTCCTCGAGATGGATCTCGACGCGAATGGCTGACTCGGCCTCGCCCATCATCCGGACAGTGCCTGTCAGATCGGTGTTCACCCTTGGTCGCCCTTCCAGCATCTCCCCTTCCACGTGTAATGCTAGAGCCGAATTGGGCGAAGTCATGGGGTTCCTTGATCACCGCTAGCCTCCGGCGCCCTTGCCAGACTTCATTTACTCGATGGGACGGGTCAGCCGCCACTACCCCCCGGACCGCGATGTGCTCCGTGACATCACCCTGGGCTTCTATTACGGAGCCAAAATCGGGGTGATCGGCCCGAACGGAGCCGGCAAGTCGTCCCTCCTGAGAATCATGGCCGGTCAGGACGACGGCTACACCGGCGAAGCCAAGCTGATGGAGGGCTACACCGTTGGCCTGCTCGAGCAGGAGCCCCACCTGGACGAGTCCAAGGATGTGGTCGGCAACGTGATGGACGGCGTTGCCGCCACCAGATCCCTGCTCGAGGACTACCAGAAGGTGATGGAGAGGTGGGCCGATCCTGACGCCGACTACGAAAAGCTGGGCGCCCAACAGGAAGTTCTGGAGAAGAAGATCGAGGCGGCCGGTGCCTGGGATCTCGACCGACAGGTGGAGATCGCCATGGACGCGCTGCGGGTTCCTCCCGCCGACTCTCCTGTGCCGCGCCTTTCCGGTGGTGAGCGTCGGCGGGTGGCACTGTGCCGCTTGCTGTTGGCCCATCCCGACCTTTTGCTTCTCGATGAGCCCACCAATCATCTCGACGCCGAGTCGGTGGCGTGGTTGGAGCGATTCCTCCACGAGTACACCGGATCGGTGATTGCCATAACCCACGACCGCTACTTCCTCGACAACGTCGCCGGGTGGATTCTCGAACTGGACCAGGGCCGCGGCATCCCGTACGAAGGCAACTACTCCGGATGGCTCGAACAGAAGGGAGCCCGTCTCAAGCAGGAGGAGCGCGAGGAGTCAGCCCGCCAGCGCACCTTGGCCCGAGAGTTGGAGTGGGTCCGGATGTCCCCAAGGGCCCGGCAGGCTAAGGGCCAGGCGCGATTGACCCGGTACGAGGAGTTGGTGGCCGAGGCCCAGTCGGTCGAGAAGCGAGCCGATCGATTGGAGATCGAGATTCCGTTCACCCGCCGCCTCGGCGACAAGGTGATCGAGGCGAAGAACCTCCGGAAGGGATACGGCGATCGGCTCCTGATCGAGGACCTTGATTTCAATCTGCCGCCCGCCGGGATCGTCGGCGTGATCGGCCCCAACGGAGCCGGAAAGACCACCCTTTTCCGCATGATCATCGGAACCGAATCACCCGACTCCGGCACGATCGAAATCGGATCCTCAGTCGACCTCGCCTATGTCGATCAGACCAGGGATGCGCTGAAGGCCGAGAACACGGTCTACCAGGAGATCTCAGGCGGTCTCGACATCATCAAAGTCGGCAACCGCGAATTCAACAGCCGGGCGTACGTCGCCTCGCTCAACTTCAAAGGTTCCGACCAGCAGAAGAAGGTCGGCACCCTGTCAGGCGGTGAACGCAACCGGGTCCACCTGGCGAAGATGCTCCGGACCGGCGGCAACGTCATCCTCCTCGACGAACCCTCCAACGACCTCGACGTTGACACGCTGCGAGCGCTCGAGGAGGCGCTCATTGCTTTCCCGGGTTGTGCCGTCGTCATCTCCCACGACCGCTGGTTCCTCGACCGGATCTGCACTCACATCATCGCCTTCGAAAACGACTCCCAGGTCCGCTGGTTCCAGGGCAACCATTCCGAATACGAAGCCTGGATGAAAGCCAACCTCGGCGAAGAGTCATTGCAGCCCCACCGGGTGAAGTACAAACCGTTGACGGCGTAGCTGAAGCGTCCACGCGACAGAAAAGAATCACCGAAGAAAGGGGGTGGATGCTGGGTCGGCTGGCCCCCCGCTTTGCGGGGGGACCGATCGAAGCGGAGCGAGGTCGAGGGGGGTGCGGCTCGCAGCCAAACCCGAAGGCCGCCGCCGGCACGTCTCGAATCTTCCGGATCCCTAGGTTCGACAAGGGTTTTCTGTCACACCGAGCCTTCATACTTGGTTTATGGACAGGTGGGGTGAGACCAGAACTGTCGATCAGCAGATCGACTCCTGGCAAGAAGAAATCGTCGAGGTGGAAGCCGCCATCACCCGCCTCCGGGCCCGCCAAGTGGTGTTGATCCGCCAGTGGGACCGCTATCAGGTCGACTGCGGCGACGGTGCCAGAACTATGGGTGATTGGACCTCCGCCCGGTTGGACTTGTCCTATCAGACTGCTACCCGGCTCACCCAACTAGCCCACAGCAACGACTTCGAGATCGACCAGGCCATGGCTCAAGGGAAATGGGGGTTGGACCGGGCCGCCGCCCTTACCAAACTCCGCTCCGCCGGCCTCAACCCCCACGAACTCACAGAGGTGGCCGAGAACTATTCGCTGGGACGCCTCTACGGCCTGTTAAACCGGCTCCGTCACGTCACCCCCACCGACGAGCAGGACATGTTCGAATATCGGTATCTGGTCATCCAACCCAGTTTGGACGAATCGACCTTCAAACTGTGGGGAGCCCTCCCCGGCATCGACGGCCGCATCATCGAAAAAGCGTTGACGGTCCGGGAAGGCGAATTTCGGGTCCTCCCCGGACAAGGCCAAGGACAGAGACGGGCCGACGCCCTGACCTCCATCTGCCTGGACAGCCTCACCGGCGAATCAGAAGGAACCGAAAAGGGACGGGCCGGGCGGTGACCGTGGCCGAAGTGTTCATCGACGCCGGCCACACCTCACAGTCGTTCGGAGAGCAAGGAGCCACCATCTCGACCGGACCAAAGGTCGGACCCAACACCCTCTCCGAGATCCTCTGCACCGGCAAAATCCGGCTCATCGCCACCGACAGGCTCCACCCCGTGGCCTACTCCGACATGGGAGAAGCCATCCCCAACCACATCCGAAGATACGTGGCCTGGCGCGACCAAGGGCAATGCTCAATCGAAGGATGCCACAGCACCTACCGCCTCCAACCCCACCACATCCGACAACGACAACACGGCGGCACCCACCACCCCGACAACCTCATCACCCTCTGCTGGTACCACCACCACATCGTCATCCACGGACTCGGCTACCAGATCGACCCCATCAGCCCGGTCCACCGCCGACGACTACTCAAACCCCAAAACAACGGCCCACCGGTTAGGCCCATCCGTCCCGCGGTTGACTGCAACTCGAGTGGACTTTCCGTGCCAACCAGCTGACGTTGCTCACAACTGCAGACCGCCCCACCCCTGCCGCCTTCCACCTTCTCGCTCGGATCGGCCATACTCAGCAAACCAATGACAGTTCCTGCTCACGTTCCCACCTTCTTCGTCAAACAGCACATAACGATGATGGTCAATCGCTACGAGATCTACTCGGCCAACCCTGACGGAACCGAGGGATCCCTTCTCGCATTTGCCCAGCAGAAGCGAATGTCGTTCAAAGAAGAAGTGATCTTCTATACCGACGCGTCCAAATCGACGCGCCTTTTCTCCTTCAAAGCTCGCCAGGGACTAGACGTCCACGCCGAGCACGACGTGTTCGATGCCAGCGGCAGCATCGTCGGTTACTTCAAGAAGGAGTTCGCTACCAGTCTGCTCCGATCGACCTGGCAGATGTCCTACGCCGGAGTCCAGGCCCGCGGACAAGAGCGCCGACCCGGAATAGCCATCCTCCGCAGAATCTGGGATTTCATCCCGGTGGTTGGCGAGGTCTGGGTTCCCTTCGTGTTCCACTTCGACTTCATCGACATGGCGACCAACCAACCGGTCATGATCAGCGAACGCCAGAAAACGATCAGGGACCGGTACACCGTGACCGTCGCCGACCCCCGACTCGATTTCAAGGTGGCAGCCTCCATGGCGGTCGCCCTTGACGCCCTCCAAAGTCGCTGACCGGACAGGCCCTCGCGTGTCGGATCTTTCTCACGGAGAGGCCGTCGAACCAGTGGAGGTTCCCACCTCCCTCCGGGCCGACACCATCACAGGTCGCTTCGTGACGTTGCGCCGACCGTTGGCGACCGACGCCGCGCCGCTATATCGCAGCACCCATGGTGACCCGGAGCGGGAAGCCGTATGGGCATACATGGGATACGGGCCCTGGGTCGGGTCGGATCAGTTCGAGATCTGGGTCGAGGAACGCCCGGCCTCGACTGATCCACTCTGGTTCACCGTCACCTCAAACCGGAACGGGCAACCCATCGGAATGTTGACGATTCTCAACGCCGACCTTCCCAATCGACGACTCGAACTTGGTCATATCTGGTACATCCCGGAGGCACAACGGACGGCAGCCAACACCGAGGCCTCCTATCTGCTCCTTAGCGAGGCTTTCGATTACTACCGCTCTCGCCGGGTGGAGTGTAAATGCGATTCCATGAACGAGAAGTCCAAGCGAGCCGCGGTTCGCCTCGGGTTCTCATTCGAGGGTGTCTTCCGCAACCACCTGATCGTCAAGGGCCGGAACCGGGACACTGCCTGGTTCTCGATCACGGACGCCGAATGGCCGAAAGTGAAGCAGAGTCTCGAGGATCGCCTATACGAGGCCTGATGGCACCCTCACCGCCGGCTCAGGGTGGTAACCGATTGATTGTTGAGGCTCAAAGGCCGATCTTGTAATGACTACAAAAGAAAGCAACATGGCTGTCTATATCACTGCTGTCGGCGCCTACCTCCCGGGCGAACCTGTCGGCAACGACGACATCGACTCCCGACTCGGCTCACTGGGCGAGGGTTCAGAGCGAATCCGTCGTCGAATGTTGGAGGCCAACGGCATCCGAACCCGGCACTACGCCCTTGCCGATGGCGGCCATCTCACGATGTTGAACGAAGAGATCGCGGCCAACGCCGTCGAGGCGGCCCTGAAGGAGCGGGGAACAAGCATCGACGAGGTGGGCATGATGGCGGTTGCCACGACCCAGCCCGACCTGCCGGTCCCAGGTTTCGCATCAATGGTCCATGGCCGGCTCGGGGGTGGTCCGATGGAACTCCTGTCGGTTGGCGGAGTCTGCTGCTCCGGAACCGCGGCTCTTCGAGCAGTCGAGATGGCAGTGCGGCAGGGCGAACATCACCTGGGAGTGGCGGTCGCTTCGGAACTGGTTTCACGATCGCTCACCGCCCAGCGCCTCCAGGGCATCGCCGACGACCAGGGCAGGATTCCGTTCGACGCTCAATTCCTCCGATGGATGCTGTCAGACGGCGGCGGCGCGGTGGTGGTCGAGGATCGACCCCGGCCAGAGGGCATCTCCCTTCGGATCGATTGGTCTTACCAGCGATCTCATGCCCATCGCTATCCGCTCTGCATGTACGCCGGAGTCGCCTCCCCTGCCGATGTCGCCCCGGGGACCACCTGGCAAGACCAGGCCACACCCACCGAGGCCGACTCAGCAGGAATGCTCAACCTCCGTCAGGACATTTCGGTCCTCAACAACATCGTCTCCCTCGGGGTCGAGGAGTACGTCACCCTGGTCCGGGCAGGCAAGGTCGACCCGGACCGGATCGATCACCTTCTCTGCCACTACAGCTCCGACTATTTCCACGGCGACATCGTCAAGCTCATGAGCGACGCCGGCTTGATGATCCCCGAGGAAAGATGGTTCACCAATCTCCACACCAAGGGCAACACGGGCGCAGCCAGCATCTTCATCATGCTGGAAGAAGCGATGCGGACGGGACGATTCCAGGAGGGCGATCGGATCCTCCTCATGGTCCCCGAGTCGGGCAGGTTCACCGTGTCGTTCGCCCATCTCACCTGCGTCGGCCCCAACGACACCGTCGACGAGAAGACCGACACCAGCGGCCGATGGCTGATCGAGGAGCTCGCTCTCGTCTGGGCGGAGTTCGAGCGCCTCCTCACCAGGGTTCCGATCGTCAACAGAATCGAAGCCCGTCAGGCCTCGATGGATGATTACCGCCGGCTGCTTCGCAACCTTCGCCAGCAGGTGATGGAAGGATCGCGCTGGATCACCAGGGCCGCCTCGAGTCTCTCGGTCGAACACACCGAGATACGCGCCGAGTTCATCCACCACGCCGCCGAGGAACAGCGGGACTTCCAGATGATCGAGCGCGACTACGTCGCTGCCGGAGGTGACCTGGACGAGATCCTCGGAGCGTCCAAGAACGTCGGGTCAGAGGCCCTGTCGGCCTACATGTTCCAGGAAGCCTCCAAGTCCGACCCCATCCATCTTCTCGGAGCTATGTACATCATCGAAGGCCTGGGAGCCCGAAAGGCTGCTCGATGGGCCGACCTGCTGATCGAACAGCTGGATCTCTCGGAGGAGCAGGTGACTTTCCTTCGGTACCACGGCGGCGCCGACGAAGAACACACCAACATGATGTT
The DNA here is from genome assembly GCA_031389635.1 of Acidimicrobiia bacterium. GTDB lineage: Bacteria > Actinomycetota > Acidimicrobiia > Spongiisociales > ZC4RG35 > DATEEG01. The sequence continues at coordinate 7,396 of JANMST010000367.1, forward strand.
CGAAATGCTTCGCTCGCCGGTGGTCACTGCTGACATCGCCCGGGCCATCGTCAAGACGGCCAAGGTCGTCGGCCGGCTCTATGCACTCCAGTTGGAGGAGTTGGACAATGCCTGAACCAAGGTCGATGGTCGATCGTCCCGGACCCGGCATTTTCGACGCGCTCCGGGGTGATCCGTCGCTGTATTTCGACCGTGACGCGCTGAGGTTGTTGGAGTTGGATCAAAGCGGGTTCTCGCATCGCTTCCTGAGGCCATTCTTCCGAGTCGGGTCGAGGTTGGTCGTGGCGCTGATCGTCTTCATCAAGCGACTGCTTCCGCTCGAGTTCTCCAACCACGATCTACTTGACCGGCTCGGGGTCTGGTTTCTGTCCCGCTTCGTGAGCCCGCACGGAGGGGAGCTCCTGCTGCGTCACTTCGTCGTGGAGACCAATGTGATCGCCTTCATCGCTCGCAACACCGGTCTCACGGAAGCCACTCTCCGCCCCACGAGCCTCGATCAGCTCACCGACAACGCCGTGGTGGTCCACGACCTCAACGTTTACGAGTTGCTGGCCGGCCTCGAGGGCAAGGACCTGTATCAGCGCGGATCATGGCCCCTCGACTACTCGATGCTCGACGTACCGGACATAGATGCCTCCGGCGAACGACGCTGGCTCAAGCTCGATCTGGAGTCCGGCCTGTCGTGCATGAACATTGCCTTCGCTTTGCTGACGACCAACCTCGAATATCAGCGAGCCGTTCATTCACTGCAGTTGGACGAGTCGCTGCTGGGTTGCATCGCCGAGCTCACCGGCGACGAGGCCTTCCGGGCGTGGCGCCCGGTCGGCTACGCCCTCATCGTTCAAACCAATCGGGATGTGCCTCGCTACTTGTACGGGCACGCGGTTGTACACGAGTACATCCACGCCCGTCTGCTGTGGCACTCCCGGAAAGCCGCGCTGGGCGATCGAGCACGATCCTCAAACGAAAGCGGGCCCCCACAGGCGATTGCGCCCGGGGGACCCACTTCCACCAATCAAGTTGTTGTTGCCGACTAGAAGTCCATGTCGGGACCGCCACCACCACCGTGGCCGTGTCCTCCTGCAGGCTCCTTATCCTTGCGCTCGGCCACCAAAGCCTCGGTGGTGAGCAGCAGGGCTGCGATCGAAGCGGCGTTCTGGAGAGTCGAGCGCGTCACCTTGGCTGGGTCGATGACCCCGGCGACCACCAGATCCTCATAGACACCGGTCTGAGCGTTGAAGCCGATATTGCCGGCTTCGCTGCGGACCCTCTCGACCACGACGCCGCCTTCGGCGCCGGCGTTGATGGCGATCTGGCGAAGCGGCTCCTCGAGCGCCCGGCGTACGATCTGACGACCGGTCTTCTCGTCGTCGCTGCCACCACGCAGCTTGTCGATCGAAGTCTGCGCCCGGAGAAGGGCCACACCACCACCGGGGACTATGCCCTCTTCCACTGCCGCGCGGGTAGCGGAAACGGCATCCTCGATGCGGTGCTTCTTCTCTTTCAACTCGACTTCAGTCGCAGCGCCAACCTTGACCACGACTACACCACCGGACAGCTTGGCGAGACGCTCCTGCAGCTTCTCACGGTCCCAGTCGGAGTCGGTGTTCTCGATCTCACGCTCGATCTGCTTGATGCGGGACTTGACGTCGCTCTCAGACCCACCGCCATCGATGATGGTGGTGTTGTCCTTGCTGATGACGACCTTGCGTGCCCGACCCAGCATGTCGACTGTCACGTTCTCGAGCTTGAGGCCGACTTCCTCGGAGATCACAGTGCCACCGGTGAGGATGGCGATGTCCTGGAGCATGGCCTTGCGGCGCTCGCCGAAACCGGGGGCCTTAACGGCCACCGACTGGAAAGTGCCGCGAATCTTGTTGACCACCAGAGTGGCAAGGGCTTCGCCCTCGACATCCTCGGCAATCACCAGCAAGCCGCGACCGGCCTGCATAACGCGCTCGAGAACCGGAAGCAGGTCGTTGACCGAGCTGATCTTCTGGTTGGCGATCAGGATGTAGGGGTCTTCCTGCACCGCTTCCTGGCGATCGGCATCGGTTACGAAATACGGGGCGATGTAGCCCTTGTCGAACTGCATGCCTTCGGTGAATTCGAGCTCGAGACCGAAGGTCTGGCCTTCCTCCACGGTGATCACGCCGTCCTTGCCGACCTTGGCAAAGGCATCGGCAATGGTCCTGCCGATGACGGCATCGTTGTTGGCCGAGATCGACGCGACCGCGGCCACCTTTTTGGCTTCGATCGGGGTGGCAAGCTCACCCAGGGCCTTGACGACCGCCTCGACCGCCTGCTCGATGCCCCGCTTGAGGTCCATCGGGTTGGCGCCAGCAGCCACGTTGCGAAGGCCTTCCTTCACCATGGCTTGTGCCAGCACAGTGGCAGTGGTGGTCCCGTCGCCGGCCACGTCATTGGTCTTGGTTGCGACTTCTTTGGCGAGCTGGGCACCCATGTTCTCATACGGGTCATCGAGCTCGATTTCTTTGGCGATGGTGACACCGTCGTTGGTGATGGTGGGGGCTCCCCACTTCTTCTCCAACACGACGTTGCGGCCCTTGGGGCCGAGCGTCACCTTCACTACGTCGGCGAGCTTGTTGACGCCCGCCTCAAGGCCTCGACGAGCGTCCTCGTCGAAACGCAGATCCTTTGCAGCCATTTGTTTCAAACCTCCTAATTAGCCGACGGCTATCTAGCCGACAATTGCCAGCACGTCACGGGCCGAGAGCACCAGGTATTCCTTGCCATCCAATTTGACCTCGGTGCCGGCGTACTTCGAATAGAGCACGCGATCTCCGGTACTGACATCCATAGGCAGCCGATCACCCTCGTCATTGAGGGCCCCTGGGCCAACTGCTAGCACTTCCCCGATCTGCGGCTTCTCCTTGGCCGTGTCGGGAATCACCAGCCCCGAGGGGGTCCGCTGCTCCAGATCGTCTTCGGCCTTGACAACAACACGATCACCGAGGGGGCGAAGCGTGAAGGTCATCGTCGACGAAGCTCCTCTCGCCATGTGAGTTCCTCCTGTCCAAAACGACTTAGCACTCACCGATTGCGAGTGCTAATGAACGTTAGCAGTCCGGTGCTGGGACTGCTAAACCGCCGGCCTGAATAGACCGGCGATAGCGGGGGTCAGCACGCCCCGAGGCGGCAGAGCGACTCGAGCCGGACTGCCACTTCCGGCCCCCGGAGCCAACCTCTGGCCTCGGGGACCGACAGCAGCGGCACCGAAACACCCGCGAGGCCGAGCGAATCCGCCGTCCTCTCGGCCGACGGTCTCAGGGCGGGGTGGGCCAAAGCCGAGCGGATCACGTGACCATTGGGGCGGTCCACCCAGGTCGGAACCCCCGCGATTTCGGTGGTCGCCCATGCTCCCTGGTCGGATTCCAGACGGACCAGGAGCATCACGCCGTCTTGGCTCTGGAGACGGGATTGGTTCGAGAGGAAGTTGCCCAAGCCGAAGGCGACCAGCTCATCTCCCATCCAGTCCAGCGGCTGGATCACATGGGCGTGGTGGCCGATGATCAGGTCGATGTCGGGCGAGCTCATCAACTGTTCGGCCAGTTCGATCTCCGGCTGGCGGGGCTCGGCAAGGTATTCGACCCCCCAATGGAGGGAAACGACGACGAAGTCGGCTCCTACCCGTCGCAACCTGGCAGCGTCCTCGAGAATCCGGTAGGGATCGATCTGATTGGCCAGCCAGGGCTGATCGACGGGCAGCTCCAATCCGTTGAACCAGTACGAGTAGGAAGCGTGCCCGACGACCAGTTCGTCGAGGTCATAGAGGATCCCGTTCACCTGAGCCGTGCCGGTGGCGGTGCC